>CBDTXN010000315.1:0-1566 GCA_965364455.1 uncultured Flavobacteriaceae bacterium | reverse complement strand
TGTAGCCTCATTTATTAAGGAATTTGTAGTTGAAATTCCTGAGGATATGGATTATAAAGCTGGAGGATATATTCAGATAGAAATCCCTGAATGTGAAATAAAATTCTCGGATATGGACATTACAGCACATCCAGAAGAGCACGATACACCAGATAAGTTTGAAGCAGAATGGGACAAGTTTAACTTAAGACCATTAGTTATGAAGAATACTGAAACTGTAGAAAGAGCTTACTCAATGGCTTCTTACCCTGCAGAAGGACGTGAGATCATGCTTAATGTGCGTATCGCTACTCCACCATGGGATAGAGCTAAAGACGGCTGGATGGATGTGAACCCTGGGGTTGCATCATCTTATATCTTTAGTCTGAAAAAAGGAGATAAAGTGGTGATTTCAGGGCCTTATGGTGAATTCTTTATCAACGAAAGTGATGCAGAAATGCTTTACGTTGGTGGTGGAGCCGGAATGGCACCAATGAGATCTCACCTATATCACCTGTTCAGAACATTAAAGACCGGTAGAAAAGTTACTTACTGGTATGGTGGTAGATCTAAGCGTGAGCTTTTCTATACAGAACACTTTAGAGCATTAGAAAGAGATTTCCCTAACTTCAAATTCTACCTGGCGCTTTCAGAGCCGATGGAAGAAGATAACTGGAAAGTAAAATCCAGTCTTGATGATGAAGGAGATGGATTCGTAGGATTCATTCACCAGGTAGTGATAGATAACTATTTATCACATCATGAAGAACCGGAAGAAATCGAACTATATTTCTGTGGACCTCCATTGATGAACAAAGCAGTTCAGAAAATGGGAGAGGACTTCGGAATTCCACCGGAGAACATCAGATTTGATGACTTTGGAGGATAATAGATACAATCCCGCTTCGGCGGGATTTTTTTATGCTATAATGTTTATAGCATTTTATTAGGAATTTCATCCTGAACTTGTTTCAGGATCTCAAACAAGTATTTTTAGGAAGCTGAAAATAGTTCAGCTTGACGAAAAACTATTTTCCGTCTGCTAATTTTTTATCTTTATCTCATGCCGAAATTAAACAAACAGGAACTGCATAATCTCGCGATGAATATCGTGGGAAAAGATCTGGAGGATAATGGATACGAATTTCTTGGAGTAAATAGTAAACTAAAAAGAAATCCCCAGTTCGTGGCCTTAAAAGACACTAAACTTCATTTTGTTATCGTAAGGGCCATTGAGTATCCAGATGATCCTTCAGCCTTTGACCCTGCCTTTATGAAGGATATAAAGGAGCATGCTGAAAAGTTCAATGCCCGTACCTTTTATGCCGGAGTGGGACTGGCTAACTCCAGTGATTATGAAAAACCAATTACCAGTGACGAAGATTATATAGTTAATTATTCAGGCTGGAAGGAATTTTAATATGAAAAGAACAATTTTCGTACTGCTATTGATATCTATTTTCATTTCATGCAGTGAAGAACAGCAGGTTAATAGTCATCAGTTTACTGGTGAAGCATTGGGGACTACCTATATGGTGCGTTATTTTTCAGATGATGAAATCAAAGTTGAAACTTCCATGGATAGTA
>CBDTXN010000314.1:0-1619 GCA_965364455.1 uncultured Flavobacteriaceae bacterium | reverse complement strand
TTTGGATGAAGAAAAGTTCGCCGGTTTCTGTTATATCGAAACCTGGAGCCATGATAAATATGTGGCTAATTCCGGACTTATTGTGCATCCGGATTTCAGGAACCAGGGGCTGGCCAAGGATATCAAGGAGGTGATCTTTAAACATTCAAGAACCAAATATCCTGAAGCGAAGATCTTTGGGATCACTACCGGACTTGCGGTGATGAAGATCAATTATGACCTGGGATATCAACCTGTAACTTTCTCTGAACTTACCGATGATGAATCTTTCTGGAAAGGCTGCCAGACCTGCAAGAATTACGATGTGCTTACCAGGACTGACCATAAAATGTGTCTCTGTACGGGAATGCTTTATGATCCTGCTAAAAAGAAGGAAAACAAGAAAGTCGAAAAACCTAAAAGTAAATTCAACGATAAGGCTTTTCAGAGATTAAAACATATTAAGCAAACACTTTTCTATAGAAAGGAAAAGCTGGAAAAGGAATAAATAATAAAGTATCCGTCATCCTGAACTTGTTTCAGGATCTATTTAGAAGCTGAAACGAGTTCAGCTTGACGTAGCAAGATTGAAATACAAATGAAAAAAGTAGTTATAGCATACAGCGGGGGATTGGATACCTCATATTGCGCGAAATATTTATCGGAAGAAGAAGGATTTGAAGTTCATGCGGTGAGCGTTAACACGGGAGGATTTTCAGAAGAAGAGATCAAAAAGATTGGGGATAATGCGAAGAAGATAGGAGCGACCAGTTATAAGAATATCGATGCCATTTCCTCCTTTTATCAAAAGGTGGTGAAATATCTCATTTTCGGAAATGTCCTTAAAAATGATACTTATCCTTTATCGGTTAGCGCCGAAAGGATCATCCAGGCGATCGAGATAGTGAACTACACGAAAAAAATAGGAGCGGGTTATATCGCCCACGGAAGTACCGGTGCCGGAAACGACCAGGTAAGGTTCGATATGATCTTTCAGACCATTGCTCCCAAAATTAAGATCATTACTCCAATTAGAGATAATCAACTTTCCAGACAGGAAGAGATCGAGTATCTTAAAAGCAAGGGAGTGGAAATGAACTGGGATAAAGCCAAATACTCGGTGAATAAGGGACTTTGGGGAACCAGTGTTGGGGGAGCTGAAACTCTTACTTCAAATGAACCTTTACCGGAATCGGCTTATCCTTCACAATTAAATGAAATCGAATCAAAACAGGTTAAATTAAGTTTTATCAAAGGAGAACTTACGGCCATCGATGGTGAGCAGAATTCACCTGAGAAAAACATCGAACTTTTGGAAGGGATAGCCTCAAAATATGCTATTGGTAGAGATATTCATGTTGGTGATACGATCATCGGGATCAAAGGGAGGGTAGGTTTTGAAGCCGCTGCAGCACTTATAACTATTAAAGCGCACCATTTACTCGAAAAACATACCTTAAGTAAGTGGCAGCTTCAGCATAAGGATTATACCTCTAATTGGTACGGAATGCATTTGCATGAAGGTTTGTATCTTGATCCTGTGATGAGGGATTTTGAGGCGCAATTAGAAAGTTCCCAGTCAAAAGTAACCGGCGATGTGTGGGTTACGCTGAAGCCTTATCAAGGTAAACTGGATGGTA
>CBDTXN010000313.1:0-1626 GCA_965364455.1 uncultured Flavobacteriaceae bacterium | reverse complement strand
CAGAAAATACTTCCGATGCCAGGTTGTTTTTTGGATTCTCCAGCTCTTCAAAGGCTTTTTTAATCTCTTCGGTAGAAATATCATACATATCGGTCCCGATAATAATAATCTTCTGGTATCCATTTCTAAATCCTTCTTTAAAAGCAGCTTCCATCTTCTCCCCAAGGTCACCTTCTATTTGTAATCTTTTTTCAAAGTCGCCTTCGCTCCAAAGATCAGATTCTGGAATGTGGCTGGAGTAATAAGCTTCCTTGTTTATGGGTAATTTAGCTGTGATCTTATGTGTATGCTCCAGAAGAAAGTTATAGACTTCCAAAGCCTGATCATTTCCCAGATCTTTCGCTAATCTTGTTTTCACCTTTCCTGCTTCAGGATTTTTGGTGAAAATTATCAATAATTCATTAGTGTCCACTCAATAGATTTTTTCTGCATTTTTTAACCACTTTCCCCATTGTTCAGAAAATGCGTGTACTTTTTCGGTCTGATTATCATTTGAATCGAATACCGGGAAACCTTTATTCTTCCATTCGAAAATCCCTCCGTAGAGATTCTCAACATTCCGAAAACCGGCTTTTTGTAGTTTTTGGCCTATATCCTCAGAACGGATTCCAAGTGAGCAATAAACCACTATCTGCTTATCCTTTGGTATGGTATCGAGCACTGATAAATTGAAATTATCATAGCCTACAAAAACTGAATTCTTTAAATGACTAACTCTAAACTCCTCCTCTTCCCTGGCGTCCAGAATCAGAACTTTTTCATTCAACTGATCCATGCGCAACTCCTCCACTGAAGTATAAGGAACACTTCCGTTATTAAATTTCTTTAATAAAGAATCCAGAGAATCCTGTGAGAACAATTTCTGGCTCACAAGCAAGATGAGAATTAATAAGAGAGACTTTTTCAACATGATCATTTAGGCTACTGTACCCTGACAACTACTTCCAGCCCCGGCGGTACATCCATAACAGTGCTGAGAGATGATAATTTCGCGGTCATTCAGTAGGTCTTCATTATAATCACTAATATGCTTTACTTTGCTATCTACCTTCAGATCGAGCATCTGGTTAAAATCACAATCATATAACCAGCCATCCCAGCTAATGGAAATTGTATTAGTGCACATTACATTTTCTACGGCTGCAGGATTGTAAGCATCTACCAGTGCATACATATAATCCTCGTAATTTTCTGAGGCTATTAGGTATTCCAGAAATCTGCTTATTGGAAGATTGGTTATTGCGTAAAGATTATCAAAATCTATATCGAAATCTTCTTTAAGGGCCACTTTAAAATCTCTTTCCATCGCTTCCTGATTGGTAGGCAGAAAAGCTCCGGATGGATTATAAACCAGATCCAGCTTTAATCCCGAATCTTCCTTTGCATAACCAACTTCATTCAACATTTGCAGGGCTTTGATAGATTTATCAAAGACTCCGCTACCTCTTTGCTTATCTGTTTTTTCCCTTTTATAAAAAGGAAGAGATGAAACTACGTGGACATTATGTTTTTTAAAAAACTCCGGAAGATCATGGTATTTTTTATTGGCCAGAATGATCGTAAGATTAGAACGCACTATAAAATCCTTAATACCAGCTTTAGAAGCTTCCTCTACAAACCACCTGA
>CBDTXN010000312.1:0-1677 GCA_965364455.1 uncultured Flavobacteriaceae bacterium | reverse complement strand
AGCTGAATGCAGAAGTTGGTGGCTCGGTGATCTCTTCGCCATCTGGCGCTTTTGCCGTGGCCGGTAGTTTTCCGCTTAAGATGAGCGTGGTTGGTATTTTAGAAGAGACCGGCACTCCAGATGATGAAGCCGTTTTTACCGATATCAAGACCAGCTGGGTGATCTCCGGAAAAGCTCATGGTCACCAGGACCTGCAACAGGTGGAAAATGACAGCTTATTAATAGATAAAAATACAAGCCAGGTTGTGGCCAGTCCTGCGGTGCTATCATATACAGAAATCACTCCTGAAAATATCAATTCTTTCCATTTTCACGGCGATCCGGGAGATTATCCTGTGAACGCCATCATCGTTCAACCCAACGACCGAAAATCGGAATTGATGCTGAGAGGCCGGTATGAAAATGACCAGAATTCAGTACAGATGCTCGTGCCGGAAAAAGTGATTTCAGAACTGGTAGATACCATGATCTCTGTTAGAGACTTGCTTATCCTGGCCGGGGTGATCATTGGTATTGCCTGCCTAGCGATTCTGGCCTTCGTTTTTGCTTTATCTATTAAGCTCAGGAAAGCTGAACTCACCACCATGAAACACATTGGCGCTTCCCGTAATTTTATTGGCAGCGTGCTGGGAATCGAAATTGGTATTGTGCTAATTTCAGCCATTATTTTATCAGGAATATTAACTTTAACCATGGGAAACTATGGAATCCCAATAATCGAAAAATTGATCTCATGAAAAAGTACAGTTTAATTTTAGCATTTTTGATCTGCCTTGTTTCCTGTAAGGATAAAGAAAAGGAAAGCTCACAGGAAGATACTAAAGAGCCTGAAGCGCAACCGGTAGTTTATGTTAGCAATTATCCGCTTTATTACTTTGCTGATAAAATTGGAGGTGAAGCCATAGACCTAAGATTTCCTGCTTCTAAAGAAACCGATCCTTCCGGCTGGGTACCCGGGGCCGAAAATATCGTACAAATGCAGGAAGCAGATCTTATCCTGCTCAACGGAGCGACCTTTGAAAAATGGCTGAACAATGTTACGCTTAAGGATGAAGATATGGTGAATACCACCGAGGATCTTCAGGATAAGATGTTGCCTTTAGGTGAACACTTCACCCACAGCCATGGGGAAGGCGGGGAACACACCCACGAAGGAACGGCCAGTATCACCTGGCTGGATCTCTCCCTGGCGATCGCCCAGGCCGAAAAAGTAAATGAAGCGCTGAAAAAAGAAGCGCCCGGTAAAAGTGAAGACTTCCAGGATAATTTTGAAAAGCTAACAAACAGTCTTTCTGAATTGCATAAGAATTACCAGGACCTGGAAATAGATCCTGAAAAGGTACAGTTGATTTATTCACATCCTGTTTATCAATACCTGCAAAACGCCTACGGGCTAAAAGGCGAAAACCTGCACTGGGAACCTTCAGACGGCTGGGACAAGGATAAAAAACATGAAATAGAACACCTGGCTAAAAAAGGTAAAAAGACCTACCTGATTTGGGAAGATGAACCTACTAAAGCAATGAAAGAAGGCCTGGAGGAAATGGGAGTCACTTCCATAGTAGTGAATCCGCTTTTCGGGCAGCCAGAAAACCTGGATATGCAGGAGGTTTTGTTCAAGAATCTGCAGAGCCTGCAGAAGATCTCAGAAGAATAAAATAAAGGCTATCTAAAAAT
>CBDTXN010000311.1:0-1748 GCA_965364455.1 uncultured Flavobacteriaceae bacterium | reverse complement strand
TTACGAATTTTACATCTTCCAGTGTTTTGACATTTTCTGTAGGATCTTCATCTACCGCAATAATATCAGCATAAAATCCTTCGGCCAGTTGTCCGCTTTCATTTTCCATTTTCAGGATCCTGGCAGGTTCAATAGTAGCAGACTGAATTGCTTTCATTTCCGGCATTCCGGCTTCTACCATATATCCAAACTCCCTGGCGTTCTCACCATGTTTGAACACACCTGCATCTGTACCAAAAACGATTGGCACTCCCCTTTTGTATGCTTTAGCAAAAGTATTCTGAATTTTAGGCCCAATTTCTCGTGCCTTAGGAACTACCAGTTCAGGATAGTAATTTTCGACTTCAGCCTTTTCGGTCACTTCTTTCCCTGCAGTGATCGTTGGCACCAGGTAAGCATTATATTCTTTCATAAGGTCCATCGTTTCCTCGCTCATCAAGGTTCCGTGCTCTATGGTCTTCACTCCAGCCTTAACCGCTCGCTGCATACCTTCGTCTCCGTGAGCGTGGGCAGCAACATGAAAACCATAATCATTAGCCGTCTTAACGATTTCTTCAATTTCCTCTTCAAAGAACTGTGGATTAGAACTGCTTTTCGCTACGCTTAAAACTCCACCGGTCGCAGTGATCTTGATGAGATCTGCTCCATTCTTATAGCGTTGTCTTACTGCCTTCCTCGCATCTTCCACACTGTTTACTACTCCATCTTTAGGCCCGGGATCGCCAACCATAGATCTTTTCATTCCGTTAGTAGGATCTGCATGGCCACCTGTGGTAGCAAGGGATTTTCCTGCGGTAAATATACGTGGACCAGCCACTTTGCCTTTATTGATAGCATCACGTAAAGAGATATTTACACCAGAACCTCCAAGATCTCTAACGGTTGTAAATCCAGCCATTAAGGTTACTTCAGCAAAAGAAATAGAATTAAAAGCATCATCGGCCGGATTGTTGGTAAACCTTTGCAAATATTTACTAGGGTTAGTCTCGCTTTCAATATGAACATGCATATCTGTAAACCCCGGTAATACAGTTTTATCTTTAAGATCTATCAAACTGTCGTTAGCAGAGGCAGGGTCTACAAATCCCTTTTGTACACTTTTAATCCTTTCACCTGAAACAATGATAGTTTGTTCCTTTAGAACCTTTCCATTCCTGGTATCTACAAGTTTTCCTGCGTGGATATAAATATCCTGGGCCATTAAATTAGAAGTAATAAAAATGGCAACTAAAATCGTTATCAGTCTTTGCATCTGTGTGTTAATTGGTTTAAAGGTAAAATTTGAATATTAGAATTTTCATCGAAACCGGTCGAGGAACTGAACTATTTATTTACAAAATCTATGATCGTATTGGCGATATGATCAATCTGCTCTTCATCCAGTTCGGTATGCATTGGTAATGAAATAACCTCTTCCACAAGTTTATTTGTCACTGAAAAATCTTTTTCATTATATCTTTCGTCCAAATAAGCCTTCTGGCGGTGTAGTGGAATTGGATAATATACTCCAAAAGGAATTCCTTTTTCCTGAAGATGTTTCGCCAAAGCATCCCGCTTTCCGTTTTTGATCTTTAGGGTGTACTGATGAAATACGTGTGTATCACAATCACCAGATCTAACCGGGGTAATAATATGCTCGTTGCCTTGAAAAGACTCAGAATATCTTATAGCTGCTTCTTTTCTGGCTTCATTATACAGATCCAGCCTTTTAAGTTTAGACCTTAAAACTGCTGCCTGGAAACTATCTA
>CBDTXN010000310.1:0-1820 GCA_965364455.1 uncultured Flavobacteriaceae bacterium | reverse complement strand
CTTACAATGTCAAACGGGCTTAATCCAATGGGAAGAAACTTGTTTTTTACAAGAAAATATCACCGATGGCAAAGCAAAAAATATTAGTTACGATCAGCACACTCAAAAAGCCCGTGGCAGCTGCCGTGAGGGCGAGCAATATCAACAGTTAACAGCACTAATGGAACCGATATATACCTGTGGGCTTTTGATCTGGCTTATTTTTTTTAAGCCATGTCATTGTTGCCGCCCCATCCATAACCGGCATACGCATATCAAGTAAAATGATCTCTGGCAGTTCATTACCTTCTTCAATATACTGCACCAGTTCCTCGCCGTTTTTGAATACATTGGTTACTTCAAATCCTTCGAAAGAATTTACGAGGACCTGAAGGGATTGAGCGAAAAGTTTATGATCATCAACGATTATTATCGTTTTGTTCATTTTAGTTAGTCTTGGTTGGATATTTCAAAGATAGCGAAGTTCCGCTACCAATAGAAGATTTTAGGTTAAATTCAGTATTGATCATCTCAGCACGGCTTCGCATGTTGAGCAGGCCAGATCCCGATTGCTTTTCCTCCATTTTAAAGCCACGACCGTCCTCATCAGCACGGATTTCAAGAAAATCTCCGGAATACTCAAAACTGACTTTCATTCGTGAAGCCCCGGCGTATTTTATGACGTTGGAAAAATACTCTTGCATGATCCTAAAAAGTATTACGCTGTGTTCAGGCTTTATCTCGCAAGGCTCTCCTTTCAATTCAAATTCTGCCTCGAGCACCTGCAGCCTGTTGAATCTATCCAATTCATTCTTAACTGAAGCCTTCAAACCAACCTGATCTATCACTTCATTATTAAGGGACCTAGACAAGGCCCTGATCTCGGTGAGCGAGCTAGCCACTAGATTTTTTACCTCTACAACGCCATTTTTGTTCTCTTCTGATACTTTTTTAGAAAGGATATTGGTCTGCATACTTGCTACAGAAAGAAGCTGACCAATATTATCATGCAATTCCCAGCTAACATTTTTTAAAGTCTCTTCCTGAATTTCCAGTCTGGCACTCGAAAGTTCAGATCTAAATTTCTGCTCTGCGTCATATTTCTCCTGAAGGATCTTATTCTTCCTTCTTTGATAAGTGATAAAAAATAAGATCGTAAATCCTGCAAGAAAAAGGATGACCAGAATAAAATAAATTATAAGTAAGATATCTTCTTTACGAAGCATACAAATGAATTGATTGGTCTAACAAGTATACATAAAATAAGCCTAAGGCGGCATTTAGCAAGATCGGTAATTTTAGACCGAAGTATTCTCTAATTTTCTTCTATAGGAATAATCAAGATAAAAGCTAAAAGCAAAACCGAGGTACAAAATAAGGTTGGCATATCTTATAATATTATAATACACCCTGGTAAATGCTGAATTCTCGCTGTTCAGAAATTTTGAATAAATGAATAACGGGGTAAGTGTCAAACTCCATAGCAAAAGAAGTATTGAAACATAAAAGGTAAGATTCCTGTGGGCATAAAGAATACGGTCGCTATTAACCAGTTCCAGGAAATAAAGACAAACGCTAATAAGAATACCAATGCAACTACCTATATAGATGAAATTAGAGTATGCATGGAAAAAATTATCGAAAGTGAGAACACTTAAAATGCTCAATGGGACATAAATGATTAAATAGCCTTGTACCAATTTCTTAAAGCGACCCGACTCCAGGCGAATCTTAAAGAAGATCAATAACATTATGGTTTCAATTAAAATGAAACTATTGTATAACCAGAAATTCCTTCGAAACAGAGAGTCTTCTGTGAAACTGAAATATTCATAGTCGAA
>CBDTXN010000309.1:0-1847 GCA_965364455.1 uncultured Flavobacteriaceae bacterium | reverse complement strand
TATGAAGGAACACCTTCAAACCTCCCGGTAATAGCCCAGTTTAACCGCGGACCGTAAACAATATAGGAATGTCCAGTAATCCAGCCGATATCTGCAGTACACCAGTAAACATCTTCATCCTGGTAGTTAAATATATTTTTAAATGTATAAGCTGAATAAACCATATAACCAGCTGTGGTATGTAGCATACCCTTCGGTTTTCCTGTAGAACCCGAAGTATAAAGGATAAACAAAGGATCTTCTGCATCCATGATCTCAGGTTTGCAAACATCTGAAGCCTCTTGCATTAATGGTTCAAGCCATTTATCCCGGCCTTCTTTCATATTAATATCCGAACCAATTCTTTTAGCAACCAATACAGTTTCTACATCCGGACAATCCTCAAGGGCCTTATCCACAATTCCTTTGAGATCAATGGTTTTTTCCCCACGATAAGAACCGTCTGAAGTGATCATCATCTTACAATCTGCATCCAGGGTCCTGGTTGCCAGAGCAGATGCTGAAAAACCGGCGAATACCACAGAGTGAATAGCACCAATCCTGGCACAGGCCAGAACGGCGTAGGCCAGTTCAGGGATCATAGGTAAATAGATACATACCCTATCACCTTTTTGGATGCCATTATCTTTTAAAACATTGGCAAACTGATTTACTTTATTATGCAAATCGTTAAAACTAAGATGAAGTGCTTCATCCTTTGGATCGTTTGGCTCCCAGATTATGGCAGTCTTATCACCCTGCGCAAGAAGGTGACGATCTATACAATTCTCGGTAATATTAAGTTTCGCATTTTCAAACCATTTCACTTCAGGTTTTGAAAAATCCCAACTAAGTACTTTATCCCATTTTTTTCTCCAAACAAAATGCTCTTCGGCTACCTCCTGCCAGAATTTTTCCGGTTCTCTTACAGATTTTCTATATACCTGAAAATATTCTTCAAGATTTTTTATGTGATAATTACTCATAGTTTCAGCTGGTTTAAATAAAAAAGGCAAAACCGGATTAACCGGTTCTGCCTTTAAAATTATTAAATCGAAAGGAATAAAAAAACGTAATCGCAATAAAAGGCGGAGATTATTCCTGAAATTATAAAATACCTCAAAATATTTTTAAGAGGTGGTATTTTATTAAGTGTTTAAATAAGATTCTACATTTTTCCTTATCCTGTTTTCTATATCTGAAACATCAGCTTTTTCAAACTTCTCTCCGGTAATATTTTCGTATAATTCGATATATCTTTCTGAAACAGACTCGATATATTCATCACTCATTTCAGGAACAATTTGTCCTTCCAGTCCCTGAAACCCGTTAGAGATAAGCCATTGACGAACGAATTCCTTAGAAAGTTGCTTCTGTGCCTCACCTTTCTCCTGTCTTTCTTCATATCCTTTTTTATAAAAATATCTTGAAGAATCAGGGGTATGAATTTCATCTATTAGAACAATTTTTCCGTCAGCGGTCTTTCCGAATTCATATTTAGTATCCACTAAAATAAGATCCTGTTTTGCGGCAATCTCAGTTCCTCGTTGAAACAACTTCCTGGTATAATCCTCAAGTTTTAAATAATCCTCTTCAGAAACTATCTCTCTTTTGATGATATCTTCACGCGAGATATCCTCATCATGATCACCGTGCTCTGCCTTGGTAGCAGGAGTTATAATTGGTTCAGGAAACTTATCATTTTCCTTCATCCCTTCGGGCATAGATACACCACATAATTCCCGTTTTCCAGCCTTATATTCCCTGGCGGCATGCCCAGACATGTAACCTCGAATAACCATTTCCACTTTAAAAGGCTCACATTTTTTCCCCACCGCCACATTAGGATCTGGAGTGGCTTCCAGCCA
>CBDTXN010000308.1:0-1912 GCA_965364455.1 uncultured Flavobacteriaceae bacterium | reverse complement strand
TCTAACCTGTCGGCGTCCTGAACTATATCCAATTCCGGGGAAGTGAATTGCTGAGAGGTATTTCCGCCTTTAAAGGAAATATTCTCAATGATCTTTACTACGTGATCTATAGTTTCTTCCGAAGCGTTTTGAGATCTTAAAAATTCGGATGCAACTTTAGGCCCCACTCTTTCATCGCCACCATGGAATTTGGAGTCGGCGATATCATGTAATAAAGCTCCTAATTCAACAATTTGAAGTTCGGCCTCTTCTCCTTTGGCAATTAGCCTGGAGTTATTTAAAACTCTTTCAATATGGAACCAGTCATGGCCTCCTTCGGCTCCTTCAAGCGTTTCCTTTACAAATTTGATCGTATTCTCGATCAATGTATTATCGGGCATAAAGTTTTTAGTTAAATGATATCGGCAATAATGATCCTCTCTATTTTCGCAGCAAGTGCTTCAGGATCCTGATCTCCAACTTCAATAGGCTCATGAGTTTTAAGTCTAACATTGACCCCAAGATCTATAGGGAAATTTCCATGTTTGAAAAGTTTCCAGGAGTTGTTGATGGTGATGGGAACTACAACCGCATCAGGTAATTTTTTAAATAGCATCATCAGGCCATTCTTTCGGAATTCCTTTGGTGCTCCTGTTCTGCTTCGGGTACCTTCAGGAAAAATAACCGCAGATCTTTTGGTCTCTTTTAAATAATCTGCAAACTGGCTCATCTTGATTAAAGATTCTCTTCGATTCTTCCTGTCAATAAGCACAGAGCCTCCATGGCGCAGGTTGAAGGAGATACTTGGAATCCCATGTCCCAGTTCTTTTTTACTTACAAATTTTGGATGATGTTTTCTAAAATGCCAGATTATCGGTGGGATGTCATACATCCCCTGATGATTTGCCACAAAAATGCAGGTTTTGTTTACAGGGATATCATACTCATTTTCGATGCTGAAAGTTGTACCCAGAAGGTTGAGGCATCTTAAGAGGAAAAAATTAAAAATATCAACGCTCTTTTTATGAGCCTGGTATCCTCCAAGTTTCAGGCAGATCCACTGAATAGGGTGAAAGACCAGCATGCATAGAAAAAAGAAAATATAGAATATGACCGATAAAGGATAGGATAGAATTTTTTTCATCTTAATTTAAAAGTACAAAAATAACTATTTCAAAAAAGGTCCATAAAAAAACCACGCCGGTAGCGTGGTTTAAACTACTATCTTATTATAAGACTAGCAAAATTCGTTATAAGCACCTATAAGGTTTTCTGAGATCATTTCAGCAGGACGTCCTTCAATGTGGTGACGCTCTAGCATATGAACCAATTCACCATCTTTAAATAGAGCCATAGAAGGAGAAGAAGGAGGGAACGGTACCATCATATCTCTTGCCTTTTCAGTAGCTTCTTTATCTACTCCTGCGAATACAGTTACCAGGTTATCTGGTTTTTTAGCGTTCTGAAGAGATAGTCTTGCTCCCGGACGCGCATTAGCTGCAGCACAACCACAAACTGAATTCACAACTACCAGAGTAGTACCTTCAAGTTCCATTGCCTTTTCAACATCTTCTACAGTATGTAATTCTTTAAAACCAATATTGGTAAGATCTTCTCTCATTGGTTTTACTAAATCTGCTGGATACATATATTTATTCTTTTTTATATTAAACTTTATTGAGGCACAAAGATACCAAATTAAGTTCAGCCTGCATATCTCAAATTACTATGTGCTAATAGGTTCAATTTATAACTGAAAGGTGGAACTGATGCCCTAAGATTGCCAATTAAATATTGAAAATGTTATCTTAGCGGCTAAAGAAAATCGCCCCTACACCGAATTCGGTAAATCCGGGGCTCGGCTTTTCGCGATCCGCTTTTCTGTCCAGAAAGGGCACCATCGTCCAGATTGCCATGAGCAATCCTGCCAGCA
>CBDTXN010000307.1:0-1944 GCA_965364455.1 uncultured Flavobacteriaceae bacterium | reverse complement strand
AGCTTACACCTTTAGAACAAATCATAATTTCAGCGCTACTGAAAATCTTACTTTTTCGCTTTTCGGCTTTTACCGAAGCAAAATGCAGGATCTTCAGTTAGATGTAGACGATTTTTATTTCGTGAACATAGGAGCACGTTACTCTTTCCTTGAGAATAAGAACGCAACCTTAAGCCTGAATTTTAATGACGTTTTTGACACCCAGGAATTCAATATAACCGGAGGAAGACCTTTTCCCCAGGAAGGACGATTTAAAGGAGAAACCCAAACCGTTTATTTAGGATTCTCCTATAGATTCGGGGGAGGAAAAAACCTGGCCTTCAAACGTAAGAACCGTGACGACAACGAAGCAGGTAACGGAGGTATTTTCTAAAATTTAATTGTTTAGCCCAAAAAAAGCCGCAGAAATTATATTCTACGGCTTTTTCAATTTTAAACTAACTATATAAACTATGCTTCTACAGCATACATCTTTTCCCTTTGTTCCTTGATATTTTTATCGCTCATATATTCATCGAAACTCAGGTAACGATCTATCACTCCACCAGGAGTAAGTTCTATCACTCTGTTAGCAACGGTTTGTGCAAACTCGTGGTCATGAGTAGTAAAAAGTACAGTTCCTTTGAAGTTCTTCAAGGAGTTGTTAAAAGCGGTAATAGATTCCAGGTCAAGGTGGTTGGTAGGTTCATCTAACATAAGAACATTCGCTCTTATCATCATCATTCTACTTAACATACAACGAACTTTCTCACCTCCAGAAAGGACTCTACAAGTTTTTAAGGCTTCTTCCCCACTAAAAAGCATTTTCCCTAAGAAACCACGGATATAAACCTCTTCTCTTTCCTCTTCTGTTGTAGCCCACTGGCGCAGCCAATCTACCAGGGTAAGGTCATTATCAAAATATTCTGAATTGTCTGCAGGCAAATAGGATTGAGCAGTTGTTACACCCCATTGAAATTTACCTTGTACAGGTTCCTGCTTACCATTTATGATCTCGTAGAATGCAGTTGTTGCTCTTGAATCTTTTGAGAAAACAACAACCTTATCGCCTTTAGCCAGGTTGATATCAACGTTTCTAAAAAGAGTTTCTCCTTCAATACTTGCTTCAAGTTTTTCTACGTTCAGGATTTGATCTCCAGCTTCACGGTCTCTTTCAAAAATGATTGCCGGGTATCTTCTGCTCGATGGCTTAATCTCATTGATATTAAGCTTATCGATCATCTTCTTTCTGGAAGTAGCCTGCTTACTTTTCGCTACGTTGGCACTAAAACGCTGAATGAATTCCTGAAGCTCCTTCTTTTTCTCTTCAGCTTTCTTGTTCTGCTGTGCTCTTTGTCTTGCAGCTAACTGAGAAGACTCATACCAGAAAGTATAGTTACCACTAAAGTGGTTTATTTTTCCAAAATCTATATCTGAAATATGCGTACATACTGCATCCAGGAAGTGACGGTCGTGAGATACCACGATCACCGTATTATCGTAATTAGCCAGGAAATTCTCTAACCAACTGATAGTTTCATAATCCAGATCGTTAGTAGGCTCATCCATGATCAGAACATCAGGATTTCCAAAAAGGGCCTGAGCTAAAAGCACACGAACTTTTTGCTTACCATCAAGATCTTTCATTAACGTGTAATGCAGCTCTGTTTTAATACCAAGATTAGACAACATAGAAGCAGCATTACTTTCCGCATTCCAACCATCCATTTCTTCAAACTGAACCTGAAGCTCCCCTATTCTGTCTGCATTTTCATCAGAATAATCTGCATATAGGGCGTCTATTTCTGTTTTAACATCGAATAAAACCTTGTTACCCCTCAAAATAGTTTCAAGAACAGTATACTCATCATAAAGGTTGTGATTTTGTTCTAAAACCGACATACGTTTACCTGGTTCCAAATGAACATGACCAGAGGTAGGTTCAGATTTTCCAGATAAGATTTT
>CBDTXN010000306.1:0-1967 GCA_965364455.1 uncultured Flavobacteriaceae bacterium | reverse complement strand
GCTTAGTCTCTCCCTGGATCACATTTCCTACTGCTATAATTGCATCAAGCATTTCGAAGCTTTCCTGCATCTTCTTGCATCCATAGATCAATTCAAAACTTCCCGGAACATTCCATCTAACGATGTTTTCCTTTTGAACTCCGTTATCTATCCAGGCATCAAATGCTCCCTGGAAAAGTCCTTCTGATATTTCATCATTCCACTCAGAAACAACGATCCCAAACCGAAAGTCTTTCGCGTTTGGGATCGTATTTTTATCGTATTGTGAAAGGTTCTTACCTTCTGTAGCCATAATTTAGTTTTTCATAACACGGGCCTGTCCAAGGTAAATTGGCACCTTTTCAGCCTCAGGAGCTTCAGAATATTCGTCTTCTATCTCAAGAAGAAATCCTTCAGCTGCATCTGCATCACCTAAATTAATTGCGGTGATCGCTGCTTTTAATAAAAATCTTGGAGTAGTGAATGAATTGGCTCTCATCTCTGCAGCCTGCTCATAATAACCTAAAGCTTCTTCAGGTTGCTCCAACTGAAGAAAAGCATCTCCAATTCCTCCGGTTGCCAAAGCAGAAAAGATCTCATCATCACTTTCAAATGCTTCAAGCTGCTCGATAGCTTCCTGGTATTTTCCGGTTCTCAGGTATGCGAAACCTGCATTATAATGTGCAAGGTTAGCGGCATCTGTTCCACCATAATTGTCGATTATATCTAAAAAACCATATTTCCCTTCTCCACCATTCAAAGCAAGGTTATATAAAGAATCGCTTTCAGCACCATTTGCTCTTAAGGCAGAAGCCATATAATTCTGAGCCTGGGACATTTCATTAGCTGCCTCATTTTGGTTAGGCTCTAAAATGAATCGGTTATATCCTAAATATCCTAAAACAGCAACTATGGCCACACCTACAATGATGTAGATATATTTTTGATTATTGGCTACCCATGTTTCAGTTCTACTTGCTCCTTCATCTAAAGTATTAAAAACTTCTGCAGTTGTAGATTCCTGTTCTGCTGTTTGTTCCCTTTCCTCCTTATTGGAAGGCTTGTATCCTCTTTTCTTATACGTTGCCATAAAAATTTGTTAATGCGTGGCAAAAATAGAATTTTTTGTGAAAATTAAAAGATAAATTATTTGTATTTTTTATATAATTTCAGCTTCTTCGAAAGCGAAAATTAGCTTTAAAAAATTAACCTGTTTCCAGCTGAAATACAGCGATTTATGCATTTAAAAAATCTTAGCCTGCTTAATTATAAGAATCTTAAGACGGCTGAATTTGATTTCGATGAAAAGATCAACTGCCTGGTTGGAAATAACGGGGTGGGAAAAACCAACGTTCTGGACAGCATTTATCACCTCTCCTTCGGAAAAAGCTATTTTAACCCAATTACCTCTCAAAATATTAACCATGATTCAGACTTCTTTGTTATTGAAGGAGAGTTTGAAAAAAATGATAAATCTGAAAAGATCCTTGCCAGTGCAAAAAAGGGACAGAAAAAGATAATCAAAAGGAATAATAAGGCTTACGATAAAGTAAGCGACCATATTGGCTTTATTCCTACAGTGATCATTTCTCCGGCAGACAGAGACCTCATCATAGAAGGATCTGAAACCCGAAGGAAATTCATGGACGGAGTGATTTCTCAAAGCGACCAGGTATACCTTAATAAATTGCTACAATACACTAAGCTCGTTTCTCAAAGAAATTCACTTTTAAAATATTTTGCTGCCAACAACACTTTTGAAAGGGATACGCTTGAAGTATACAACCTTCAATTAAGCAGCCTGGGACAGGATCTCTTTGAAAAGCGGAAAGAATTCCTGAAAGAGTTTATTCCTATTTTTAATAAAAGGTATGGCGACATTACCAATAATAAGGAGATCGTAGATATTAATTATAAGAGTCAGCTTTTTGAGAATTCGCTTTCGAATTTACTGGAAGAAAACCTTCAGAAAGAGAGGGCTCTGCAAT
>CBDTXN010000305.1:0-1994 GCA_965364455.1 uncultured Flavobacteriaceae bacterium | reverse complement strand
GTGGCGGTAGACCAGGGTGGATGCGTGGAAACTACCAGGCCGACAACTCACGAATATCCTGCTTATATCATTGATGGAGTTGTTCACTACTGTGTGGCAAATATGCCGGGAGCTGTTCCTTATACCTCAACCCTGGCTTTGACAAATGTCACGCTGCCTTACGTTTTAAATCTGGCTGATAAAGGATGGGAAAAAGCCTGTGAAAACGATAAAGCTCTGGCAAAAGGTCTTAATATTGTAAAGGGATCGGTTGTATATGAGCCAATTCTGGAAGCATTTGATTGGGATAAGACTTTCGCTTAACCCAGGTATAGGTCAATAAGACCTTCGGGAGTATTTACCTTAAGAAGCTTATTCTTTTTATCCACTTTTTCGATGAACTCATCATTCATTGGAATAAGGATCTGCTTACCGTTTTTTTCAATTTCGAATAGGGCCTGGGCAGTAGAGTCATTTATGGAAACTATCTTTCCGATATTTCCATGTTCTGAATCTTCCACATCAAAACCAATGATCTCATGGAAGTAGAATTTGTCTTCCGGAAGTTTTGGAAGCAGATCGAGAGGAAGATATAGATCGGCGCCAATCATGTCTTCGGCATCATCCTCGGTATCTATGTCTTCGAACTTAGCACGTAATAATGTGCTTTTATGCAGGTAAGATCTTTCAATAAAAAATGGAACCAGATTATCGTTGTATTCAACGAAAACTGATTCCATTTCTGTGTAAGTTTCGGGTTCATCGGTATCCAGTTTAATGAGTACCTCACCCTTAAAGCTAAATTTCGCAACGATTTTTCCCAGGTAGAAGCATTCTTCCTTAGTCATCGCTGGCTGCTATTTAAGCGTCTTTTTTGTCTTCAGTTTTAGCTTCTTCTGCAGTTGCAGCTTCCACCTCTTCTTCAGCAGCTTCTACTGTAGCCTCATCTGTAGCTTCTGCAGTTGCAGCAGCTTCAGCCTCAGCAGCAGCTTTCGCTTCAGCTTCCTCAGCTTCTTTGAATTCAGCTTCACGCTTAGCGTTAGCTTCTTTCTCAGCCTCTAGAGCTTTAGCTTTTTCAGCTTCCTGAGCTTTGCTCAAAGAATCTTTTTTAGCTCCGATCTTTCCTTCTTTTTCTTCTAACCATGCTTTGAATTTCTCCTCAGCCTGCTCTTCAGTCAAAGCTCCTTTTTTCACACCTACAGCAAGGTGTTTCTTAAGAAGGGCTCCTTTGTAAGAAAGGATAGCACGAGCGGTATCTGTTGGTTGAGCACCATTTTGCAACCATGTAACAGCTCCGTCTACATCAAGTTCGATAGTAGCAGGATTCGTGTTAGGGTTGTAGATTCCCAATTTCTCCAAAAATTTACCGTCTCTTTTTGCGCGGGTATCCGCAGCTACGATCCAGAAAAAAGGTTTTCCTTTTTTACCGTGTCTTTGTAATCTTATTTTTACTGGCATAAAAATTAAATTTTGGGGTTCTCGACCCCGGTTATTAATAAGTGTGCAAAGATACTACATTTTTCTAAAATTCAATTTTTTATGTAGATATTTTTAGCGCAGGTAATTAATTGTCTTTCAGGTGGTTCAAAAACGTTATTTAGGAAGAATTTTAGTTAAATTTTGGGTCTGTTGTTAAAAGAGGTTAATTAGTGCTAAACCCTGTTAAATAGATTGTTAGAGCGGGTCCTCGACCTTATCTTTATCTCAAAGAAAATTAAAAATTGCATATGAGTTATTCAGATAAAATTGCTAAAAGTTTAAACGAATTATTGGAAAAGAATTATGACGCTGAGAAGGGATATAAGTTAGCAGCTGAAAAAGTGAAAAATGAACGTTTGAAAAGTTTCTTTGCCGAGCGTGCTTCAGAAAGATATGATTTTGGACATGAGTTAAAATCAGAGATCAGGAACTTTGGAGAGAACCCGGATAAAGGTACTAGTCTTGCCGGAGATGCGCACAGATCCTGGATGAATCTTAAAACCAGCCTTTCAAATGATAAAGATGAGGCGGTCTTA
>CBDTXN010000304.1:0-2033 GCA_965364455.1 uncultured Flavobacteriaceae bacterium | reverse complement strand
TTCCAGATATTGGCCTTTTTTACCGGTTTAGTCTCTCCAATTCGGGTTACCGGGGTATGCCCCATATAGATCTCGTTAAAATGCTGAAGCCTTCTCGGATAATGAGCATCACCAGGTTTTAAATCTTCCCGTATTGAAAGTGCCATTTCCCATAATGTACGATCCCAGTAGAAGCCTGTTTCATAATATTCAAATTCCGGGCCGTGTAAATTGGTGAACCCTGCATGAACGAATAGCCGCTCATTGTTATCATGATAATAGTTCACCATCTCCTGAAAGAACTGCTTATGTCTTTTTTTCTCTTCTTCAGTAAATTTCCGGTAAGCATTAAGACTGGACTGTCCTCCATGTTCCAGCCATTTTTGATTCATTTCACCTGTTTCAAGCCATTTGTGAGCAAGATCATCGTGATTTCCTCTAATAAAAACACAGGAATTCTGTTTAGCGAGCTCTATCAAATAAGTAACAGTATTAGCGGAATCACTCCAGCCGTCTACGTAATCGCCTAAAAATATTAATTCGTCTGTGGGAGAAAGATCAATTTTCTCCAAAAGCTGAATCAATGCTTTTAAACCTCCATGCAGATCTCCAAATACCAGTTTTCTTGACATTTTAATTGTATTTCACCTTTCTTAAAATTCGCATACTTTCTTTATAGGATTGGTAAACTTCCTTACTATAGGCCTTAAGATAAGGTTTGGCTTCTTCGAGTTTGGTTAAAGCTTCGGTAAAATTATTTAAATAACATAATAAATATGTGGAAGGAAGGTTCCTGATATCTTTTTTCTCCAGGTTATTCAGTGCAATTCCCTTTTTCAGTTTCGTGATCAGGGCCTGATTTGTATTGTAGATATGATAGAGTGTTTTTTTATCAAATTTCGGCGGAACGAATAATAGCTCACTGTCTATATCGTAACTGGCATTATCCCTGAATCTAATTACTACCTCCTCCAATGGATAATACTGAAATTGATCATGTAGCCCTAAATGCACGTACTCTATGATCTTAAACTGGTCTTTATCCTGAACGATGCTTACTTCATCTAAATCTGAATAGAACAATTTAACCTGTTCATTGATAAGTTCAATATCAACCCGCGAGAAATAAGTTTCATCTTTTATTTTTTTTTCCTTTCCAGCCCAGCAAACCACGAAATACTCCTTGAAAACCTTGTATTTTGGGTTGTAGTCCTTCCTTTTTTTCATAAAATCGAACACACCATCCAGGGTATATTCAATATTATTATGAGAATGATTTTCAATGGAAGCGACTATACCGGAGTTTGTATCCTTTATTTCAATGTCGAAAACTTTGGGCATGCTTATACTACCGTCTCTTAAAAAGACAGAGCCACCGTAATATTTCCAGATGTTTTTCCTGAAAGAGCAAATCTTTCCATGATTGGGTCGAATCGTGACAAGACCAACCACAAGATTACCCGGAAGATGCGGAAACGGAATATTCTCATACGAAATAATTGGAGGATTGCTTAGGTATGCATTAATAAGATTCTGAATCTTACTGTCGTCAAAAAAGTCTATACCCACTATTTTACTGTCCTCATCCTCCACGCCAATAACGATATAGGAATTGTTTTCGGGATTCGAATTAGATAAGGCACAGATATGTTTAAGAAATTTTGCCTTTCCTTCTTTTTCACCAATATTCAATTGTCGCTTTTTGTCATAAAAGCTGTTCTCATCATTATGAGCGAGCAGATTTTTTATAAGCAGGCGTTTATTGATCATAGGTTAAAAATTCAAGGCTTGTGTTTTAAAACAAACCTGAAATCATAGTTGCAGGAGACAAACTAAGTTCAGTAATAATAATTTGTAATCTCTTTTAAGCATAAATATAAATGATACTTCGGAATTATTTTATATTTCATTCAGCAGGCTGATAGCAAGTATGTTGTGCCTGGTTTTCATTATATTCATAAAAATAGTCTAATCTCACGCTTGGCGCATAAAATATTTCATTAATGAATAGGTCCATTTTTATTTGTTTACTGATAATTCTAAATACTGCTACC
>CBDTXN010000303.1:0-2038 GCA_965364455.1 uncultured Flavobacteriaceae bacterium | reverse complement strand
CTTCCGGCCGTCATTCCTTCCATTTCACGGTCTGGCGAAAGGATTAGGCGATGGCCAAGAATTGGTTTTAGGGAATTCTTGATATCTTCAGGCATAACAAAATCACGACCGCTTACCGCAGCAAAAGCCTTTGCGGCATTCATCACGGCAATGGAGGCCCTAGGGCTTGCCCCCAGATAGAGGTGCGGATGATTTCTGGTTTTATTTATAAGTTCTGCTATATAGTTCAGGAGTTTTTCTTCTATGATGATCTCATGTATCTGATCTCGTAACTCCGCAATCTTTTCAGGAGTTAATACCGCCTCAATTTCAGTTTCAGGTAACCTTCCTTTTCTTTCATGATGAGTTTTAAGGATCTCAACTTCATCTTTAAAATCGGGGTAATCAACTTTAATTTTAAATAGGAATCTATCTAGTTGAGCTTCGGGCAGGGCATAGGTGCCTTCCTGCTCGATTGGGTTTTGAGTGGCTAGCACCATAAAAGGAGCTTCCATTTTATACATTTTTCCATCTATGGTTACCTGGCGTTCTTCCATAACTTCGAATAAGGCAGCCTGGGTTTTAGCCGGGGCACGGTTTATTTCATCTATAAGGATGATGTTAGAAAAAACCGGCCCTTTCTTAAATTCGAACTCTGAAGTTTTCATATTAAAAACTGAGGTACCCAGAACATCACTCGGCATTAGATCTGGCGTAAACTGAATCCTACTGAAATCAGTTTTCAGACATTTCGCGAATAACTTTGCTGTAATGGTCTTGGCGACTCCGGGAACCCCTTCGATCAAGACGTGACCATTAGATAAAAGGCCGACGATCAAAAGTTCAATAAAATTTTCCTGTCCAACGATCACCCTGGACAGTTGATCCTTCAGGTTTTCTACAGATTCTTTAAGGCCCTCCAAAGGAATTCTATTTTCAAATTTAAGTTCCTTTTCTCCGGGGTTCGTTTCCTGATTATCCATGCTTATTTTTAAATGTATTTATATGCTTTGTGAGCTCAAAGAACTCATTCTTATCATTGTGCCTCTGCTCCTGAAAATTAAAGATTCTATTAAAAAGCTGCTCGGTTTCCTCAAGATTATTTTCGCTCTTTACAGCCAGGTCTCTATAGAACTGATCATTTATCTTCGAAGTATCTAATCTATAATTAGTTCGAACATATTCCATAAAAAGAGAGATTTTCTTTAATCCAAGTTCATGAAACTTTTGCTGTTCCAGGTATAACTGGGAAATAGTATCGGTAAATTCATAAGATTTGTTTGCAGGTGGTTCTACTACCGGTATAGATCTTTGCTTTCTTTTGCCTTCGAAGAGTATAAAAAGGACTGCTGAAAATAGCACAAAATAGTATGCCCACTTCAAAGGCCTGTTATTTAAAAGTATATACAAAGGCGAGGTGAAAAAGCTTTTGCCGGATTTATAATAGGAATCCCACAAAATATTATCTCCATCAAAATATGCAAGTAGTACTTCTGCATATTCATAATTCTTTTCTTTCAATAAAAAGTAGTTGCTGAAAGCCTGGGGAGTGGTATGCAAATATATCTGTCCATCCCCGAATTTAGTCCTGATGAAATTTACCTTCCTGACTTCTTTCTTTTCTCCAAAGCTTGCAGTTCCAAGAATTACATTATTTATAGTATCCAGCTTTTTAAAGAATATGGCAGGGAGATCATGGTCAAATTCGAGGTTACTTTCAAGTTTCAATTCTGGATTAACCAGATTCAATCTTGGTCTGGATTTAAAATCGTCACCTTCAATATAGGAAGCCGTTTCTATATTTAAGGTATCGGCAAGATTATTTCCAAAATCATATGCCGAAATAAAAACCTCATTACCTTCCGAAACCCAGTTTAAAAGATGATCGAGTTCATTATCATCAAAATTTATATAATTATTCAGGAAAAAATATGTGCCTTTTTCAGCAGGGGAATTCAGGTATTCGTAAGGAGGGATCCTGATTTCATTAATGTGTACCTTTTCATTATTTTTCCAGCTCTCATAAAATACAAAGCTGCCCAAGGGGATCCTATCTATG
>CBDTXN010000302.1:0-2047 GCA_965364455.1 uncultured Flavobacteriaceae bacterium | reverse complement strand
CTCCCAGATCTGGTTATCCCTGTAAACCGTAGCCTTTAAATGAGTAGAAAGTGCGTTCACACAACTTACACCTACTCCGTGAAGTCCACCAGAAACCTTATAAGAATCTTTATCGAATTTACCCCCGGCACCAATTTTGGTCATCACAACCTGAAGTGCGGAAACTCCTTCTTTTTTATGCATATCAATAGGAATTCCCCTACCGTTATCTTCTACGGTAATGGAATTATCCTCATTGATGGTAACTTTTATATTATCACAGTGTCCTGCAAGGGCCTCATCGATAGAGTTATCAACAACTTCATATACCAAATGATGCAGACCTCTAACGCCTGTATCTCCAATATACATTGAAGGCCGCATACGAACATGCTCCATACCTTCCAGCGCTTGAATACTGTCGGCAGAATAATTATGTTTCTTAGCTTCTTCGCTCATATATATGCTAATTAATTTCGTCTCTTTTGGATAACGAACAAATATAACAATTCGCATATTTTTAACAGGTTGAAGCAGCCTTATAACCCCTTAAGTTATCAACAAATTATGTGGAAAAACCCGAAAGCCAGAATATTGAATTCCGGTTTCGGGTTTAAAAAATGTAGGGTCGGTTTATTTATACTTTTGCCATCTCCTTTTTCATTCCCGGAGCAACATGAGTTTCATTGGCTCTTCCACTAGGATCAAGATCTTTTTGCCATTTCGGGATCCATCTTTTTACAGTTTTCGCCGCGGAATCCTGAGGGAAATGTTTATGGAATAGCTCGCGGTAGAAATAAGCCTCTTTAGTCATAGGAGTATTTACAGGGTACTTTAGTGCCGCCGTCTCCATTTGAACATCGCTAACCTGCCTCGAAGCATATTCGATAAGCTGATCTATCCAGTTGTATCCAACTCCGTCGCTAAATTGCTCTTTTTGCCTCCAAAGCACTTCGTCAGGTAAAAATGGTCTTTCAGGAGTATCAAATGCTTTTCTCAAAATATACTTTTCAACACCGTCATAAGTTTCAGGCATTTTTTCTTCCGGAACCATTTCCATGGCGGTTTTTAAGAAGTCTTTATCAAGGAATGGAACCCTGGCCTCAAGACCGTGAGCCATAGTAGATTTATCAGCTCTTAAACAATCGGCCGTAGCGAGCCTCTGCACTCTTCTTATAGTTTCCTTCTGAAACTCTTCAGGTGAAGGTGCATTTTTAAAATATAGATACCCTCCAAGGATCTCATCTGATCCTTCCCCTGAAAGCACGACCTTAATACCTTTTTCAGCAATTGCCTTAGAAAGGAAATACATTGGGGTACTGGCTCTGATCGAAGTCACATCGTAAGTCTCCAGGTGCCATACCAACTGACTTAGAATATCGATCCCTTCCTCTACCGTAAAATGTATTTCATGATGCTCGGTTCCTAAAAACTCAGCAACTTTCCTTGCAGCAATTAAATCTGGAGCTTCAGAATCCAACCCTATAGAAAAGGAATGTAATTTTTGTCCAGATTCTTCCATTAAACGCGCTGCAATAGATGAAGTTAAAGAAGAATCTAAACCTCCACTTAGAAGAACTCCTAAAGGCACATCTGCCATTAATCTTTTTCTTGTCGCCTCAATAAGGCTTTCTCTTAATTTAGTAAGATCTCCAGGTTGTACCGCCTTTTCAGAATCAAACCATTCCGGCTTATAATATCTTACAAAACCTGTCGAAGGAGTATAATAATGTCCCGGCGGAAACGCTGAAAATTCCACACAGGTATCTACAAGCGCTTTCATTTCACTAGCAAACCACATCGCTCCGCTCTCATCTGTACCGTAATAAAGCGGTTTCACCCCAATTGGATCTCTACCCACAATAAAGTCATCACCATCTATCACCACAAATGAAAAAACTCCATCCAACATATCTACAAAATCATACCCGTATTTTTCATACATATGCACGATCACTTCTGAATCTCCTGTAGTTCTAAAGCTATGGTCTTTTAATTCGTTATTTCTAAGAGACATGTGGTTATAGATCTCCCCGTTATGGATCATCCATGCCGATCCGGTTCCCTG
>CBDTXN010000301.1:0-2083 GCA_965364455.1 uncultured Flavobacteriaceae bacterium | reverse complement strand
ATTCATCAATTTTTTATAGATTTAAATAATAGTTCATCATTTTAAATAATCAGCTAAAAAATTAAGCTATGAAAAAATTTCCCTGGTTAATCGTAATTATTCTTATCACCACCATTAAAATTAATGCGCAGGAAAAATTCAATACAGATCTTTTAAAACCTGAAAATTCTGAAAAGAATATCCCCAGGGATGTCGAGCCTTACGCAGATCCAGATATTCTAAAGAATTTGGCTCCCATAAGAAAGCAATTCGACAATCTTGCTGTGGTAGAAAGTACTCCAACTATCAATCCGAGGCTGGTCAGTTTTGGAAAGCAAATGAGAAAAACGATCTATGAACCTGTAAAGGATAAGGCTTTTTTGATGGCCGGGTGGCAATTAACTTCTACGCTCATAGTTGTTGGTGACGATGGTCTTATAGCCGTTGATCCAGGAGAGAATGATAAGGCCTCTAGTGAAATAATGAAAGATTTCCGGGAAACAACAGGAATTGACCTTCCGGTTAAGGCTGTAATTTATACTCATAGACATCCCGACCATAGTTTTGGTGCTGCCGGACTGGGGGTTACACAAGAGCAAGTAGACAATGGCGACGTCAAAATTTTTGCTCATCATGAATTCATGGATTATTTGGCCAACGATGCAAGTGTTGTAGGCGAAATATTGACCGAAAGAACCGCATACGGTGGTGCAACTTATTTGGGTCAAAATCCAAAAGGAATGGTAAATGGAGGTTTAGGGCCTACTTTTTCAGGAGGGGAAATATCTTTTTTCGCACCAACAGATCTGGTTACAGATGAACTAAAAACGAAAATCGCTGGAGTTGAAATAGTATTATTTGAAGCTTATGGCGATGCCGAGGATGAAATCGATATTTATTTTCCGGAGTTAAAACTTGTCCACGGTTCAGAAACTATTCAGGGAGAAAGTTTCCCGAATCTTTATACGTTGAGAGGAACTAAATACCGCGATATGGTAAAATGGTATAAAGGTGTAGACAGATTGCTGGAATACGCTAAAAAAAGTGATGCCTATACGCATTCTCATATGAGATCATGGGTTGGAAACGATTTTATAACGGAAAGAGTTCAAAATTACAGAGATGCAATCCAATACGTCCATGATCAATCTATTAGACATATGAACATGGGAGCAACCCGTGAAGAACTTGTAGATTTGATCAAACTACCTGAAAATCTAAAAAACGATCCATGGCTACAGGAGTTTTACGGTAGCGTAGCACATGTTGTGAGAAATGTATACAACGGTTATCTTGGATGGTTTTCAGGAGATGCAACAGAATTAGCTACTCCTTCTTTCGAGAGAAAAGCTAAGTTATATGTTTCAGCAATGGGTGGAGAAGAAAATGTTTTATCCATAGCAAAAAAAGCAATTGAGAAAGAGGATTACGGCTGGGCAATGGAAATTCTAACACACCTGGTTAGAGCAGAAAATAGTGCAGAAGCAAAGAATTTAAAAGCAGAAGCTATGAGAAAATGGGGTTACGACCAGGCGAATATTTATTACCGTGATTTTGCACTTAGTGGAGCTGCCGAATTAGATGGAAGCCTGAATAAAGAAGGTGCCTTCGATTTCGCTAATCCGGTAATTATCCAGCAATTTGGGATAGGTACCATATTAGAAAACCTAAGAGTTAAAATTGATGCAGAGAAAGCGATGGATGCCAATTTAAAGATCGGATTCAATATTACAGATAGAAATGAAACATATGGGTATCATATAAGGAATGGAATTGCTGCTTTTTATAATGAAATTCCAGAAAATCCAGATCTGGTTTTAAATATTCCTGGCGAAGTAGTCTATGATTTTATTTTGAAGAAGGGCACTATTAAAAATGCCTTAGAAAATGGGAAGGGAACAGCCGATGGTGACCTAAACAATCTTCAAAAATTCGCATCTTACTTCGACTTTTCAAAAAATAAGATAAACCTTAGTTCTAGGTAACATTAAATGGAATATACAATCTGGTTTATAATAATTCAATTTGTCGCCAAAGCATATAACAACGGTTCATCGCCAATAAGCGGCACCGTTAGTAAGAAAATAATTAACTTGACCAACAA
>CBDTXN010000300.1:0-2087 GCA_965364455.1 uncultured Flavobacteriaceae bacterium | reverse complement strand
TTCTTCCGAATTAACGAAAAAGATAATAATCAATTCTGAGTCCATGCAGAAAGCTATAGCTTCCGGAGATGTGGAAAAATTTGGAAGTTTCTTTCTTGAAGATGTGATGTTCAAAATGTCCGGTCAGGAGCCATTAAGTGGCCGTGCGGCAGTTACTGCAGCTCATAAACCTATGGTTGAGGGAGGAATGAAATTATTCGCTAATACTGAAGAAGTTTTGGATTTTGGCGATTATGCCCATGAAATTGGTAATTATGAAATTCATACTCCCGATGGGAAAAAGGTAGATTACGGCCATTATTCAACTTTATGGAAAAAGGTTGATGGAGAGTGGAAGATCTATAGAGATATTATTAGTACTTCAGTTGCCTCGAAATAAAATTGGGAAATAATAAAATCAAAGCCTCGTTAATAAAGCGGGGCTTTTTATTACTCTTTTATTAAAAATTTTAATTTAATATTCAGGATGGATAAGAAGGCTTTGTGTATAGTTCGTCTGGCATATTTTCCTCTTTTAAATTGTACAAATTTTATCAATTCCCTTGCATTAAATTTTTATCATTTTCCTATTTTTGCGCATGCAAAACAACGTACTCATCCTAGACTTTGGCTCGCAGTACACCCAGCTTATAGCACGTAGAGTTAGAGAGCTGAATATTTACTGCGAAATTTATCCCTATAGTAAAATACCCGAAGATTTATCAGGTTTTAAAGCGGTTATCCTTTCCGGTAGTCCGTTTTCTGTAAGAGCAGAAGATGCTCCCCATCCTGATCTATCCCAGATTCGTGGCAAATTACCAATGCTGGCCGTTTGTTATGGTGCTCAATATTTCGCGCAATTCTATGGCGGGAAAGTTGAACCGTCAGATACAAGGGAATACGGTAGAGCAAATCTTACGGTGATCAAAGACGGTGAGTCGTTATTTGAAAATATAAAAGAGAATTCTCAGGTTTGGATGAGTCATAGTGATTCTATTATCAAATTGCCTGAAAATGCGATAAGACTGGCCAGTACATCAGATGTATTGAATGCTGCATATAGAATTGATGGGGAAGAAACCTATGGAATACAGTTCCACCCAGAAGTTTATCATTCTACTGATGGTAAACAGCTTCTTGAGAATTTCCTGGTTAAGATCGCGGGTACCAAACAAAGCTGGACTCCGGGAGCATTCGTAGACCTAACGGTTTCAGAACTTAAAGAGAAAATTGGTGACGACAAGGTTGTTCTAGGTTTAAGTGGAGGTGTAGATTCTACCGTAGCTGCAGTTCTTTTGCATAAAGCTATAGGAAAGAACCTATACTGTATTTTCGTTAACAACGGATTATTGAGAAAGAACGAATTTGAAAGTGTTCTTGATCAATACAAACATATGGGGCTTAATGTTAAGGGAGTTGATGCTTCGGCACGATTTCTGGAAGCGCTTAAAGGACTTAGTGATCCTGAAGAAAAGCGTAAAGCTATCGGGAATACTTTTATTGAAGTTTTTGATGATGAAGCACATGAGATAAAAGATGTAGTTTACCTGGCTCAGGGAACTATCTATCCTGATGTTATAGAGTCGGTTTCTGTTAACGGACCCTCTGTAACCATTAAATCTCACCATAATGTGGGAGGCTTGCCAGACTTTATGAAACTTAAAGTAGTAGAGCCTCTTAAAATGTTATTTAAGGATGAGGTAAGAAGAGTAGGTAAGGAACTTGGTATTGATAAGGAATTATTAGGTAGACATCCTTTTCCGGGGCCTGGACTTGCGATAAGGATACTGGGAGATATCACTGCTGAAAAAGTTAGAATCCTCCAGGAAGTCGATCATGTA
This sequence comes from uncultured Flavobacteriaceae bacterium, assembly GCA_965364455.1. Lineage (GTDB taxonomy): Bacteria > Bacteroidota > Bacteroidia > Flavobacteriales > Flavobacteriaceae > Christiangramia. The sequence continues at coordinate 267 of CBDTXN010000300.1, read as the reverse complement.
TTTATACAGGGATTAAGAGACTGGATGTTATACGATAAAGTATGGCAGGCAGGTGCAATCTTGTTACCGGTTCAGTCTGTAGGAGTGATGGGAGATGAAAGAACTTATGAGCAGGTTGTGGCGTTAAGGGCTGTAGAATCTACAGATGGAATGACGGCAGACTGGTGTAATTTACCTTATGAATTCCTTCAAAAAACTTCGAAGACAAGAAGTAACAGGGTTAAGGGCGTTAATAGAGTGGTGTATGATATCAGTGCAAAACCGCCT
>CBDTXN010000299.1:0-2101 GCA_965364455.1 uncultured Flavobacteriaceae bacterium | reverse complement strand
CTTATGTCTACGAAGGTAATTCAGCAGAGGCTTTGGCATTTCTGGAGGAGGGTCCCAGGTCTTTTGCTACACTGGATATTCCTGAAAGCAATAAAAATATCGCTAAATACCAGGCTGCTTATTCCGCAGCTCATATTGCCATGCATGATGGTGACGCGAAACGCCTGGAACAAATCGTTGACAGGATGAAACCAATTTCTAAACAATTATCTGGCGAAGTCAATAGTCCGGTAGTTACAGCGAATCAAAATGCAAACATGAATTACTGGGATGCTATGGTTTTGGTTAGTAATAAAAAGTATAAGGAAGCCATGGAAGAGGCCGAAATGATCAAAAAGGATGTAGAATCTATTAATAGTCCAAACAAGCTACGTCCATACCACAGAGCCATGGCTGTGATAAATTATCATATGGATAATAGCGAAGAGGCTATGGAACATATTGAGAAAACTGATGAGGATTATATTCACGATAAATACTGGAAAGCCAAAATTTACGAGAAGGCTGGAAATACAGAAGAGGCTATGAAATTGTATGAAGAAATCGCTGAGGAAAGATTTAACTCTATCGAATTTGCATTAATTCGCGATGAAGTAAATACAAAGGTTGAAAAAAGTAAACAAAGTTAAGACAGGGTCTATATTAGCTTATCACCCTTCAACTGATGTTGGAGGGTTTTTTATTTCAGAATACCTGGGGAATGAATGAGCAATTTTAATCTTGCAGGCTTAAGATCTCCTTTGAAATTTGATTATTTAAGGAGTCTATTTTTATAATTAAATCTCTTTTGAAAGTCATACTGTAGCGTTTCAGGGAGATGTTTTCAGAAATGGTATTTAAGAATTTCTGGTTATCCAAAAGAGCCTGGTAATCTACTGGTTTAGCAAATTCGTCAGAATATTTTTCATAGGGTTCAGGATAGTATTTAGTAAAAAGTGCTACATGCTGCGGATAGATTATCTCTGCCAGGAAATCCTTGTCCCAATCTTCATGTTCATTTTTAATCTGCCCGAAGAAGTCTTCGAAAATGTAGATCAGCTGCCTTCGAATTTCCTCATTTCCTATGAGTTCCAAACCCTGAATTTTCAACTGATCATAAGGTGCAGTGGTCAATTGCGCCTTGCCAGTCCAATAGTAAGTTCCGAAGCACTGGTCAAGGGTCGTATCATAAGCTTTCTCATTCTCCAGGTAATCCTTTATTTTGTAATTATAAGATAACCAACGCTCATTATTTTCCAGCAGATTCTCAAGGTTCATTTTTGAAATCATCAAAGAGGCTCTCAATTCTTTTAAGGTATTTACCTCCTTTCTATCCATCTGTCTCGAAATATTCCAGTTGTTAACCTGCAGGGCGATAAGTATTCCAACCACTACGAGAATTATTTCTCCTATGGAATATATTAAGTACCTGGTGAACCGTTTCTCACTAAGGAATCGCCGGCGTATGTTTCGAAAAAAACTAATCATGCCTCAGATGTTTCATTAAGATATTCCAGGAATTGCTTAAATAGACCTAAAATATTTCTGATCAAATCTCTTTGGGCTGATACAGTTTCCAGTTTAAACGTTATCAGATTCCAGAGATACATATTATCATCTAAAGCTGTAAAATCAGTCTTAGGACCACCCACAATCAAATAATTCTTATGTTGGTCTAAGGCCACATCTGCATAATTTATATGATTGTGAAAATAGGGCTCAATGGAGTTGGCATATTGATCATGTACATATCGATTAGATTCAGCAACTGCATTTAAATAATATCTGGTTCCTATGAGATAGAATCCAAGACTATCGGTACTTTGGTTAAGTAATTCCATTCTATTCATCAGGCTTTCGGAATGGGGCATTTGTAGCTGAATAGTATAATCTGTACCTAAAGCACCAATTCTAGACTCCAGCATTTTCAGACTATCAGACCGGTTTCTTTTTAAAATGATCAGACTTTCCTTTAGTTTTTCAATTAAAGTATCATTTACTTTTTCCTGAAATTCGAGAGTCTTGATATTCATTTTCAACTCCCTGTTAATCTTTGATAAATTCGTACTTAACTGGGCCCTGGACTTATTTCTTTCATTCACATTATTAACCTCCAGGGCGA
>CBDTXN010000298.1:0-2108 GCA_965364455.1 uncultured Flavobacteriaceae bacterium | reverse complement strand
TCTCCGAATTGCGTGAGGTAGCAAAAAATTTCCTGGAAAAAGCCGCTGAACATCTGGATGATCCTAAGGTAACTACACATCTTGCAGAGGGGCCTACATCTACAGTAATACTGAAATATGCCGAAGATTGGAATGCAGATCTCATCGTACTGGGTACGCATAGCCACTCCGTACTCGAGAAAGTATTAATGGGAACTACCGCAAGTCATATACTGGAAAGAACTGAAATCCCGGTATATATGATTCCGGTGAAAGACAAATCTTAGTTTACGATCGGCAAATTGTTTTTTGGTATTATAATGTTGTGTTAATCATTTGACATACAGCGTCTTATTGGGTATTTTCAATAACGATATTTATTTAACCAATTAAAATTTAAATTATGGCAATTGTAAAGGTTATTGAAGTTATAGCTACTTCAGAAAAAAGTTTTGAAGATGCAGTGAATAACGCTGTAAAAGAAGCATCAAAATCTATTAAGAATATTAAGTCTGTATATGTGAAGGAAATGAAAGCTCAGGTTTCGGGTGACTCAATCACTTCATATGCAGTAAATGCTAAGATATCTTTTGAAAAGACTGCCTAGAACCTATAATGGCAAGAATTTTTAACCGGGAACTTTCCCGGTTTTTTTATTCCTGGAATTCAAATGCATTTTAACTTTTTATAATCAACATTGGTTTTCAGGTTTCTTAACTTAAGACAACTTTAATTTTATTCTGAAACCCCTACAAAACAACTGATTTGAGCAATCATAGAATTTTCCTTATCGGAGCTTCAGCAGGCGGAAGAACTGCAGTTGAAAAAATATTGAAAAATCTGTCACCTGATATTGATGCCTCCTTTCTGGTAGTGGTTCATTCATCATTTGATATGATATCCAGTTTTTCTAATTATCTAAATAGAAAATTGGAATTAGAGGTATTGGCTTCTAAAGAAAATATGAAGATAGAAAAGGGGAAGGTTTATGTAGGTATTCCTAACCAACATATGGTGATAAATGATGGAAAGTTACTTAATTCAAATGGTCCCAGGGAAAACTTATTCCGTCCTTCCATTGATGTTTTATTCAGGTCTGGAGCCGTAGCTTATGGGAATAGATGTGTGGGGGTTCTACTTTCTGGAAGACTTAATGATGGTACTGTAGGCCTCGAGGCAATTAAACGTTGTGGTGGCGAAACTATGATTCAGGATCCTGAAACTGCAGAGTTCTCAGGAATGCCTTCTTCAGCACAAAAATTTGTTGATATAGATTATAAGGCTGACCTGAAAGAAATAGGAACAATTATAAAGGAATTAGCTGAAAAACCTTTACCTGCTGAAATTAAAATTCCTAATACTATAAAGAGAGAAGCCGAAATTGCTACTAAAATTAAGAGTCAGGTAAAAACTGAAGATTTTCTGGGTGAAAAAGTGGCTTTAAGTTGTGCCAGTTGCGGAGGCCCTTTGTGGAGGATAAAAGATACCGGAATTGAACGGTATCGTTGTCACGTAGGACATTCATTTTCCCAGGAATCATTACTTTTTTCCCAGAATGAAAATCTGGAAGAAACGCTATGGGTTTGTTTAAGAACCCTGGAAGAGAAAAAAGTTCTAATGCTTAGCATGGCCGAAAATTTCGAAAATAAAGGTTCAAATCTCATTGCTAAGTCATATTCAGACAGGATACAGGAAATTGAAGAGCATATAAACCGATTGCGGGAATTAATGGATATAAGAGAATAAAAATACATCTGAAAATATCAAATTTTCTCAATTTTAAGAATGACAATTATTCGACCGCAAATACCACTCCATTTGTTTTAATTAGCATCAAAATAAGATCACATTCTTTCCAATAGATTTTCCTGATTCCTGAAGCTTATGCACTTTTTTAAATATGTCAGCATTTAATCCTTCAAATTGTTCATTAAGCGTAGAGATAATTTTCTTTGTATCAGCAAGCTCTTTTATTCTACCAAGTATCTTATGTTGTGCGATCATGTCTTCAGTTTCGAACATACTGCGGGTAAACATCAATTCCCAGTGAAAACTTATACTTTTACTTTTCAAGGCATTCAGATCAACATTTTCTGAAGTATTCACCACACAACAGATTCCTCCCTGAG
>CBDTXN010000297.1:0-2112 GCA_965364455.1 uncultured Flavobacteriaceae bacterium | reverse complement strand
TACCCTTCCTCCGGAAAGTAATTGATTACACCGTCAAAATTACTGAGGCCTCCCATAAGTCCGTGAAGGATAACAATTGGTGTTCCTTCGCCTCTTTCGAGATATGTGAATTTTCCCTCTTGCCTTAAGTGATCTTTCATTGATAGCCGTTGCGGTTAGCAATCGCAAATATAGCGATTTCGTTACAAGTATAATCATTTTTAAGTAACTGCAAAGGCTTTTCTGTGAAGTGGGAAAATTATAAACACTGAGAATTATAGGCTGCTTTCTCCATTTTTTACCACTTATTTTCAAATTACTGAATCCTAAGTGGATAGCGCTATTTCCAAGGTTTTCAAATATATAGGGTGGTAAAACTTATTAACATTGTGGTAAAAAGTGGTAAATTGTGGTAATTTTTTCAATATATTTGGCTCTATATAGCTTAACCGTGATAAATCTAATTGGGACATACGAATGCAAAGTAGATGCTAAAGGCCGATTAATGGTGCCTTCAGCATTGAAGAAGCAATTGGCGCCCATAATGCAGGATGGTTTTGTTATTAAGCGGGCAGTTTTTCAAAATTGTCTTGAGCTTTACCCGATGGAAGAGTGGAATATCCTGATGGGTAGAATGAACAAGTTGAACAGGTTCAAGAAAAAGAACGTTGACTTTATAAGAAAATTCACTGCCGGAGTTAAGACCGTTGAGGTTGATACGAATGGCAGACTTTTAATTCCCAGGGATCTGGTTGGTTTTGCTGGTATTGAGAAAGAGATCGTTCTTTCTTCGGCGATCAATATTGTAGAGATCTGGGATAAAGAGAAATATGAACAAAACCTTGATGGTTCTTCAGAGAGTGATTTTGCAGATCTGGCTGAAGAGGTGATGGGAAATGAAGATTTTGATGGAATATCATAATCCTGTTTTACTGAAAGAATCTGTTGACGGTTTAGATGTTAAGCCAGATGGGGTTTATGTGGATGTAACTTTTGGAGGTGGCGGTCATTCCAAAGAGATCTTGAAAAGACTTGGTCCGGACGGTAAGCTGTATGCTTTTGATCAGGATAAAGACGCTCTTGAAAATAAGATTGATGATCCGCGATTTACGCTAATCAATGAAAATTTCAGGTTTCTTAAACGGTTTTTGAGATTCTATGGAGTAAAGCAAGTCGATGGAATTCTTGGTGATTTTGGTGTTTCCTCCCATCAGTTTAATGAAGCTGAAAGGGGGTTTTCTACCAGGTTTGATGCGAAGTTGGATATGAGGATGAACCAGGGAGATAAGCTAAGTGCTTATGAGGTAATAAATGAGTATGATGAGTCGCAGCTGAAAAAGCTGTTTTATGAGTACGCAGATCTTAAAAATGCACCAAAACTGGCCAGAACGATTGTTTCAGAAAGAAAGAATAATCCAATTGAAACCAGTGAGCAGTTGAATGATCTATTGAAGCCTTTATTGTTTAAAGGGAAAGAAAATAAGATACTGGCACAGATCTACCAGGCTATAAGGATAGAAGTGAATCAGGAGATCGAAGTTCTTAAAGAATTTTTGTTGCAGACAGAGGAAGTTATCAAACCTGAAGGGCGATTAAGTCTGATATCGTATCACTCACTTGAAGACAGGTTGGTGAAAAGATATATAAGGAGTGGATTGTTTGAAGGGGAGCCTGAAAAAGATATGTATGGAAATATTGATGTTCCATTCAAAAAGGTTAACGGATTGATCGTTCCTTCGAAAGAAGAGATACAACAAAATAACCGGGCAAGAAGTGCCAAGCTTAGGGTAGCAAGAAAATTATAAGTCTTTATGAAAGGTGGTTTTTATAACATACTGAAAGCTAATTTTCTTATTAGTGAAGATGCGGTTAAGAACTGGAGGTTTATTGTCTTTTGCACCGTATTGGCAATAATTATGATCGCAAGTTCGCACAATGCTGAAAAGAAGGTGCACCAGATCGCAAAATTGAATAAGGAGGTCCTTGAATTAAGGAGTGAGTTTTTAGAGAGGCGATCTAATTTAATGAGAGTAAAAATGGAGTCTACCATTACGCAGAAAATGGTAGAAAAAGGGATAGGGCCTTCAGAGACCCCACCCAATAAGATAAGAGTGATAATAAAAGACTAACCCG
>CBDTXN010000296.1:0-2124 GCA_965364455.1 uncultured Flavobacteriaceae bacterium | reverse complement strand
TTCTGACAAAGTGACAGAACAAAATTTAATAAATATCTACGCAACCTTTCAAATCATCCTGCATCTACTTGATAACTAACAGCCCGAAAAAATGAAAAAATCATTAATGCTACCTTTCTGCCTGGTCCTGTTTGTCCTTTTTTCCTGCGAAAAGGAAGAAGATGATAAAGGCCTTATTACGGTAGCCGTTCCGGTAACTCAATCTATCGCAGACTTTCGGGCATCAGTAGAAATTCAGGAACCTCGAAGTATAAAGGAATCAGGAAAAATTTATGCCTGGAAAGATCTTATTTTTATTAATGATAAAAATGAAGGTGTTCACATAATTGATAATACAGACCCCTATAATCCACAAAAGATCAAGTTTCTAGGCATCCCGAGAAATATGGATATAGCTATTAAAGATTCAAAACTTTATGCAGATAGTGGAATGGACCTGGTGGTTTTTGATATCAATGACATTAACAACATTAAAGAAACTGCTAGAGTTAAGGATGTATTCCCTACCTACTATTATGCAGCTCCGACTGGGGCTAGTTATGTAGACCTGGAAAACTTTAATGCCAATGAAGAGGTAGTAGTGGGCTTTGTAATGGAAAAAAGGAAAATAGAATTTGCCTCTGATGAAATGATAAGTTTTGATTCAGCATCCTTTGCTTCAGGTGGCGGAAGCGGTTCCGGTACCGGAGGAAGTATGGCAAGATTTAGCATCAAAAATGATTATTTATATATCGCCGGTGATTCATCACTGGATGTATTTGACATATCCAATACGTCTGAACCAAACAGAGTTAGTTCTGAATACGCCGGATGGCAAATAGAAACTATTTTCAACTATGAAGATCATCTTTACCTGGGAAGTGCAACGGGAATGTACATTTTCAGCATTGAAGATCCTGCTGCCCCGCAACAGGTTTCTTTCTTACAACATGTACTTGGATGCGACCCGGTAGTAGTTAAAGATGATTTCGCTTATGTAACTATTCGTGGCGGAAATGAATGTGAACAGAATTTTAATCAATTAGATATTGTAGACATTTCAGATAAACATAATCCAAAGATTGCCAATACTTACCAAATGAACAATCCATACGGGCTTGGAGTAAAGGACGACTGGCTATTCGTATGTGATGGTAATGATGGATTAAAGGTATTTGATATACAGAATACTCCCAACCTTGAGCAAATAGATCATTTTAGGAATATCAACACCTATGACGTAATCCCCCTGGATGAGAAATTGCTGATGGTTGGGAACAATATACTTTACCAGTACTCCTATAAAGGTAAGGAGGTTAATTTATTAAGTGAATTCACTTTAAATTGATTTTCCCTTTTTGTTTGGTTTTTTGAAAATCCCTGCCTTTGGCGGGGATTTTTTTAGTACTTCTTCTTTGAAATTCTATTTCCGGTAATTGCCCTTTGAGCATCACTTTTAAACCTTTTTACCTCATCATTTCTAAGCTTTTCATGTTTTGTTTTACGACCCTGAACTCTGGCCCTCCATTTTCGCCAATTTCGTGGATGCATCTGTTCTTTCATGAATTTGATCACCTCTTTTTCAGTTAGACCAAATTGAAACTGGATCGCTTCGAAGGTAGTACGGTCTTCCCAGGCCATAGAAATGATACGGTCTGTTTCCCTTTCACTGAAATTATATTCCTTAGTAACACTCATTTGTTTAATCTTTTGTTTTTAAAGTTAAACATTAATATCGAGAGGACATAAAAAAACCCTTTCCGATTTGGAAAGGGTCTTATATAAAAGTTTGTTTTAATTAAGCTTCGAAAGGCTCAATAGAAACATAAGATTTATCATCTTTCTTCTTAGTAAATTTTACGATACCATCGATTTTGGCATGTAAAGTATGGTCTTTTCCTGCATATACATTGTCACCTGGACGATGTGCAGTACCTCTTTGTCTTACGATAATATTTCCTGCAACGGCAGCCTGACCACCAAAGATCTTCACACCTAAGCGTTTCGATTCTGATTCTCTACCGTTCTTGGAACTACCAACACCTTTTTTATGTGCCATCTTATTTCGTTTTTAGTAGTTTAAATTTAGCTTAAGGCATCAAGTAAGTCTGCTTTCTTCAGAGAAGAGTATCCTTCGATACCTTT
>CBDTXN010000295.1:0-2170 GCA_965364455.1 uncultured Flavobacteriaceae bacterium | reverse complement strand
CTTCTATTTTGTGGCCGATGTGGAAAATTTCGGCTATCATAAATTCGCAAAAAATCTTGCCCAACATAACCGTAATAAGCAGGAATATATTCGCTGGATCAACAAGCAGGGTATAAAAAGATAGCTATGTCTTTTATCGGTTTTACTTAACCTTTTGACAACCAGAAAGTTATAGTTAAGTTAAAACGGATTAAACTTTAAAAAACCTTTAACAGCCTGTAATTCAAATTATTGAAATTTGTTATACATTTGCCCGGCGAATATGAAAGGGGCATGACTTATGATATAGGTCTGCCGGTAACCTTTCAAAAACCAAAATGATGAGAAAGAAAATTGCAAAATTTTCAATCTTGCCTCTTGCAGCAGGCTTTGTATTTTTTAGTTTTTCAACTAAAGAAGCTGCAAAATTAGATCTGGAAAATTACTCCACTTACGATCTGGACCTGGATTATACCGTACCAGACCTTAGGGGAGAATTAATACCAGAATTCGAAGTAACAGAAACTTCACCCATCCTCGGAAAATCTTATGTTGGTTTTAAAGAAGCACTTGCTTTTAAAGAATCCAGGGGAGATTACAAAACAATTAATGATTATGGGTATCTTGGGAAGTACCAGTTTGGAAAGGGTACTTTAAAGCTTGTTGGTATATATGACACCGTAGGCTTTCTTAATTCACCGGCCTTACAGGAAGCTGCTTTTTATGCAAATGCTTCAAGAAATAAGTGGATTTTGCAAAGAGATATCAAGCGTTTTGTAGGTAAAACCATCAATGGAGTGGAAATTACCGAATCTGGGATATTAGCAGCAGCACATCTTGCAGGTCCCGGAAGTGTTAAAAAATATCTACGTAGTTGGGGAGCCCAGGCTTTTAGCGATGCATTTGGAACAACTATTAAAACCTATATGAAGCGTTTTGGTGGATATGATGTCTCTTTTGTTAAGACTGAGAAGAACGCCAGAGTTGACTTCGATAAACTTTCAGTTTAAAGATCTTTTTGAATAATAAATATAGCCGGTCTTTTATGAAGGTCGGCTTTTATGTTTTTCCATTCTGAAGCCGTGGCGGTTTTGATGAATTCAGTTTTTAGAGTGAGATCACAGGCCACGCATATCCTTGTGGTTGGATGGAGGCTTTGAATTAGATCTTCCAGAAATTTCATGTTTCTATAGGGAGTCTCTATAAATATCTGTGCCTGGTTCTTTTCTGAAGAAATTCTTTCAAGCTGCTTAATTTCATGTTTTCTTTCCTTTTTATCAATAGGTAGGTAACCATGAAACGTAAAACTTTGCCCGTTCATTCCACTAGACATCATGGCAAGAAGAATAGAGGAGGGACCAATTAAGGGGACAACCTGAATATTGTAACGGTGGGCTAACTTTACTACTTCCGCACCTGGATCGGCTACTCCTGGACAACCAGCTTCACTGAGTAATCCCATATTTTTTCCTTCCTTCGCTGCATTAAGGAATTCAGGAATTTCTGATGCCTCTGTAAATTTATTAAGACCGTGAAGTTTTAAACTTTGCTGTGATTTTTCCGGAAGTATCTGTTTGATGAATCTTCTTGCCGATTTATCATTTTCAACAATAAAATCGTTGATACCATCAATTACATTTTTGTTATAAGGCGGAAATACACGGTCTGGATCAGATTCTCCAAGGGTTACCGGAATAAGATAAAGTTTACCATAATCTGGATTGAAACTCATAGGGTCCCGTTATTCAGCTTTTTTGCTATTTCCTCGCATGCTTCGTTCAGCATTTGATATACATTTTCAAAACCCTGCTCTCCACTATGATAAGGATCGGGGACATCTACATTTTCAGAAGGAAATATTTCATTAAGAATTAAATGGACCTTTTGGCGATCTTCATCTGTTTGCGCCATAGACATAACATCCCTGAAATTAGAGTTGTCCATCACGAAAATATGATCAAAGTCTTCGAAATCATCTTCAGAAAACTGCCTTCCACGTTGATCTGTAATATCCAGATTGTAACGTTTTGCTGTAGCTATGGATCGGCGGTCTGGTTCAGAGCCAATATGCCAGCTACCGGTACCCGCAGAATCTACGAATACCTTGCTTTGGTCTACCTTAGATTTTAGAAGACCGGCGGCCAGGGGGGAGCGGCAAAGAGGGCCGAGGCACACCATCAATACCCTGGTT
>CBDTXN010000294.1:0-2182 GCA_965364455.1 uncultured Flavobacteriaceae bacterium | reverse complement strand
TGGAGGTCGCCTCCCCTATTGGATGGGAGACTACTATGCAGCTGGTGCTTGATTTCTATAATCAGAGAAGAAAACAATTATTAGACGTTCAGCCTAATGCGGCCCATCATGCTTTGGTAGAATTGGAAAAAATATATGATGTTCAAATAATAACCCAGAATATTGATGATCTTCATGAAAGAGCAGGCAGCAAGAACGTAACCCATTTGCATGGGGAGATATTAAAGGCCAGGAGTACTTTTGATGAAAACCTGGTGATGGACTGGAAAAAGGATATTAATCCTGGAGATTTTTGTGAACATAATTTTCAGTTAAGACCACATGTAGTATGGTTTGGTGAAGCCGTTCCTATGTTTCAGCGAGCGGCGGAAATTGCAGAAACTGCAGATATTGTGATCGTCATTGGGACTTCGATGCAGGTTTATCCTGCAGCAAGTTTGGTAGATTTCACTCCCAGACATGCTCCTATTTATTTTATTGATCCAAGGCCAAACATCAGTGAAACCGGAAACCTTGAGATTATTAAAAAAACTGCCGTTGAAGGTGTTCCGGAGTTAGTTGGTAGATTACTGAAATCAGATTAATGACAGCCGTAGACATTCTAAATAATGTAGATGCATCCCTGGACAAAAGAAAGTCTGCTGCTCACCTATTATCAGAATCGTCTGATTTAATGAGGCAAACCATCACTATAGCTCAGGAAAACAATGAACTATCTTTAAATGCCTTAATGGTATTTGAAGTTCTGGGACGTAGTGATTTTTCAAAACTGGAACCTGTAGTCTCCAGGTTAATAGACGCTGCGAACATTTTTAAGAACGCTTCTTCCCGAAGATGCCTCGCCAAGATCTTTAATTTCGCCATAAATCGCCACATGGATGAGCTTTCAGAATTTGAATTAAGCCGTGAAGAAAAATCTGAAATTATCAAGCTTTCATTTCTCTGGCTCATCTCCAATGAAAAAACTGCAGTAAAGGTGTTTTCAATGCAAAATATTTATGACTTAAGGGAAGATGAGAATTGGATCAAAGAGGAATTGAAAGGCATCATTAGAAAAGACCTCCCAAATTCATCTGCAGGCTACAAATCCAGAGGCGTAAAGATTTTAAGGAAATTAGAGCAGTAGTTTTTTAGTAAATTTTGAAGCGGTATCTTTACGGCTTTAATTTTTAAAAGTAAAAGATGACATCCCTTTCTGCAGTTTCACCAATTGATGGTCGATATAGGTCTAAAACCAAAAAGCTTTCTGCCTATTTTAGTGAAGAAGCATTGATCAAATATAGAATTCTTGTTGAAGTTGAATATTTTATTGCCTTATATGAAGAAGGTCTACCTCAGCTTAAAGATGTTGATACCGAAAACTTCAAAAAAATAAGAGAATTATATAAGAACTTCACCAGTATAGATGCTCAGGCCATAAAAGACATTGAAAAGATCACCAATCATGATGTAAAGGCAGTAGAGTATTTCTTAAAGGAAGAATTTGATAAACTGGGGATGCAGGATTCAAAAGAATTCATCCATTTTGGACTTACCTCTCAGGATATTAATAATACTGCTATTCCTTTAAGCCTTAAGGATGCTATTGAGGAAGTTTATATTCCTGAATTAAATGAGATCCTTGAGAAACTGAAGGAATTAACTACAGCGTGGAAAGATATCCCTCTACTAGCCAGAACTCATGGCCAACCAGCATCACCAACCAGATTAGGTAAAGAGATCGATGTATTTGTGGTAAGAATAGAAGAGCAATTAAAATTATTTAAAGAGATCCCTCATGCTGCAAAATTTGGAGGAGCAACTGGTAATTACAACGCGCACCAGGTAGCTTTTCCAGGGATTGACTGGAAAGCATTTGGCGATAATTTCGTTGAAAATAAGTTAGGGCTTCATCACTCCTTCCCTACTACACAAATTGAACATTATGACCATATAGCGGCACTTTTTGATTCTCTAAAAAGAATCAATAACATTCTGTTGGATCTGGACCGTGATATCTGGACCTATATTTCAATGGATTATTTTAAACAAAAGATTAAAAAGGGCGAGGTGGGTTCATCCACCATGCCGCACAAGGTAAACCCCATTGATTTTGAAAATTCGGAAGGCAATCTGGGAGTTGCCAACGGCATCCTTGAGAATCTGGCCGCCAAGCTTCCGATTTCAAGGCTGCAGCGGGATC
>CBDTXN010000293.1:0-2186 GCA_965364455.1 uncultured Flavobacteriaceae bacterium | reverse complement strand
CTAACTTGCTGAGTTTAGCAGAATTCATACCTACCGTTTCCGGCATTCCGTAGGATAATCTATTGATGTTTTTTGTATTATATCCGGTTCCAACCGGAAACTCATTTTTGATACTTACCGGAAGCTTTCCTTTTGCATCTGAAGCGCCAAAGAGTATTTCTGCTACTTTTTTCTGGGCAACCGGGTGGTTTTGATATCCAACAACGATACCTTCAAGGTTGGCGAAGCTCTTAATATCTAAAAGCGCATAAGGCCTGGAAAATAAAGAAAGTACAGTTTTATTCTTCCTGGCTATTTCATGAAGCCAAACCAGTTCTTTATCTGAGAACTTATAGGATGACCAGGGACTACCATCTGGTTTATGAAATCCAACAACCACATAATTATAGTTATCAAGTTTATCCAGAAGAGCTGATAGGTTATCTGCTTTAACCCAATCTACCCTTGCGAATTTTTTCATATGATCAAGAAATACACTGCCATCATCATTTCCGAAGTTCACATAAGCGATCTTTTTCTTATCAAGCTTTTTAACCGGAACTACAGCTTTGTTATTCTTTACAACCGTAACGGCATTTTCGAATAATTCTTCCAGCAATGCCTGATCCCTTGCAGTATTTAATTCTTTAATAAGATAGGTTGTCTCAATAGGTCTAAAATCATTCAAACCTACCTTGTATTTGGCGTAAAGGATCTTCTTCACTGAAAGCTCAAGTCTTTCTTCAGAAATTTCGCCAGAATTAACCGCTTCGATAATACTTTCTGAAGCCTTGCCAATATCTTCACTCATTAAAAGAATATCGTTCCCGGCTTTAAAGGCATCCAGATCTACTTCACCTGGTTGTGTATTTCTTGACACACCTTTCATGTCTAGCGCATCAGTAAAAATAAGTCCGTTAAAACCCATTTTCTTTTTCAGAATATCGGTAATAATGGTTTCAGAAAGTGATGCCGGTTTTTTATCCTCAGATTCCAGTTCGGGTACATTTAGATGCGCTACCATTACACTGCTGAGCCCTTCAGGAATCAACTTTTTATAAGGATACAATTCAACATCGTCTATTCTTTCCGCCGAAAAGTTTATGGTAGGCAGGGTTTTGTGAGAATCAGAATCTGTATCACCATGTCCTGGAAAATGCTTGGCGCTGCTAAGAACCCCTTCCCTATGCATTCCCTCCATAAAGGAGAGGGATTTTTCGGTTACATTAAATTTTTCCTCACCAAAAGACCTGTTACCAATAATTGGATTATCGGGATTGGTATTTATATCTACCACCGGGGCGAAATTGAAATGTACACCCAGTCTCCTAGCGTGACGAGAAATAGCCGCTCCGGCTTCTTCAATCAACTGATTATTCTGAATTGCTCCCAGAGTCATATTCCAGGGTAAAGCGAAGGTGCTGTCCAGGCGCATGGCCAATCCCCATTCGGCGTCCATCCCAACCAGCAAAGGAACTTCAGACTTTTCCTGAAACTCATTGGTGAGATTGGCTTGTTTTACAGGACCACCTTTGGAAAAGATAATTCCTCCAATATGATTTTCCTCGATCTGCTTCCTGATAATATCTGCTTCGTTATCGTTTTTAGACCAGATACTGGCCATAAATAACTGTCCCACTTTCTGCTTAAGGTTCATGGAATCATAGATACTATCCACCCATTGTTTTTGCTGCGGATAATCTTCAGCAAATAATGGATTTTTAACCTGTGAATTTCCCAGGAACGGGGACAACGAAAAAATGAAAATTATTAAAAACGCTTGGAGCTCCTTCAACTTCATCAGTTCATAAAACGTTTATGCCAACTTTCAGAGGCCGGTACTTCCCAGTCTGAAAGATATTCGGCTTTATTATTTACCAGGTTATTAAAAACTATAGTGTTTGGCGAAACAGCTCTTTGCTTTGCCATTTTCCTGAAATCGGTTAGACTTTTATAAGCAATGAAATCACCCTGCTTATAAGAAACATTCATCTTATCCAGAAGGTCTACATTGAAATCCTTTTCCAGTTGCTGAATGAACTGTACGGAGGCATCAATAGAACATCCTGAAGCAGCATTTATTTGCTGATCAAGAGCGATGGTAATAAAACGTTTGTATTTTATTTCGTAGGAAGCTTGGAGATCTTTACCATGAACGGTCCATCTCTCAATAAAGGCGTCCAGTCTGGTAGACAATTCCTTAATTT
>CBDTXN010000292.1:0-2199 GCA_965364455.1 uncultured Flavobacteriaceae bacterium | reverse complement strand
GGTAATGGCCGGTTTAAATAGTGATTCTGGTAGTGAAATAATGTACTACCTTGTTTTAGGTCTGCCCCCATTTCTTTACTTTCTAATGTGGGAAACCCTCTGGGACGGTCGAACCCCGGGTAAAGCTCTGCTGCAGATAAGAGTGGTTAGAAAGGATGGTTCAAGACCGCAATTTTCTAATTACCTGGTAAGATGGCTTCTTAGGATCATTGATATAAGTTTAACCACGGGGGGAGTTGCGGTAGTTACAATATTACTTAACGGTAAGGGACAAAGATTAGGAGATATTGCTGCCGGAACCACCGTTATTACTGAAAGAAAAAAGGTAGACATTGAAAATACCCTGATCATTGATATTCCTGAAAATTATCAGCCAAAATATCCCCAGGTTACAGTTTTGAGCGACAGGGATATTCAGGAGATCAAGAATATATATCAGAATGCCAGAAGAGAAGGACAACATCATTTGATCCTTTCACTTTCTGAAAAGCTTACAGAGTTATTGGAAGTTAAGGCAGAGGAAAGACCTATAGAATTCGTACAAAGAGTAATAAGTGATTACAATTATTACACTCAGCACTAATTAATTCAGGATCTCTATATCCATTTCTACATTATCAATAGGCCATTCAGAGTTTCCGGTCTTAACCTGTGCGATCTTTTCCGCTACCTCCATACCTCGAATAACCCTACCGTATACCGTATGGTCATTATTCAGGTGAGGAGTTCCTCCTTTATCCATAACTATAAAGAATTCGAAAGGAGAGGAAGCCTTACTAACATTTTGTTCGGCATATTTTGCGGCTGAAAAAGCACCGTAAGTATGTCTATGGCCGGCATCGAATTCACTTGGAATTAAATAATTCCCTACATCTCCACGCATACTTGCCGTTTCCTGATTATCGGCATTACCACCCTGGATAACAAATCCTGGCGCTACACGGTGAAAAAAAGTCTCATTGAAATATTCATTTTTTACCAGCATGATAAAATTTGCCCGGTGCAAAGGAGTATCCCGATATAATTCTACATCAATATTTCCAAAACTGGTCTTTATTCTCACCTTGGTTTCCGGGTTATTCTTTCCGTATTCGGTAAGTGTTGGTATAAGTTCCTCCTGCACGATAGGAAACATAGGATTCTTCTCTATCTTGTTCTGCTTGTCATTTTCGGCTAATTCCTTTTTTCGCAATTCAAAAATGCTGTCCCGGGCACGTTGAATAGAATCCTCTTTTCTTTGGGCTTTTAGCTCTTCAGGAGAGATAGAATCACCTTTTTTTGACGAAGATTCCTTATCTTCACAACTTGCGAAAAGAAGAATTGAAAAAATTGCTGTTAAAGAAAGCTGTCTGAACATGGAGTTTGAAATTTTTAAAAACAGGATTTCAAAGTTAAAAAAAATGCAGCTTCCCGGAGAATCTGCACATAGGAAACTAGCCCCACTTATAAGGATCAATGAGCTTAATGAAATAGATTTGTCTCAAAGAGATCCTGAGGAAGCCGGTGTAATGGCTGTATTTTACCCCGATCAACTTAACGAAACTAGGCTGGTGCTTATTTTACGTAAGACATATAAGGGTGTACATTCAAACCAGGTAGGTTTTCCAGGTGGTAGAGTGGAAAAGGAGGATAAAGACCTTGAAGATACTGCTTTAAGGGAAACGGAAGAAGAAGTTGGGATCCCTCAAATGGAAATTGAGGTTCTATTGAAGTTAACTCAACTTTATATTCCACCTTCTAACTTTATGGTCCAGCCGTATATGGGTTTACTGCATACCACCCCAAGCATGAAGCCTCAGGAATCTGAGGTAGAAGAGATCCTGGAAGTAAAGCTTAGTGATTTTTTGAACGATGAGAACGTGATTACTGAGACCTTGAGTACGTCCTATGCAAACGAGATCGAAGTGCCTGCCTATAAATTAAACGGCCATGTGGTATGGGGAGCAACCGGAATGATGCTGAGTGAAATTAGGGAGTTGCTTTTAAAAATTTAATGTGAAACTAATTATTATATTTGCCGCCGGTTCAAAGAAAACTGAATTGAGGACCAGGTAAAAAATAAGATCAGCAATGGGATTATTAAAGAAAAATCCATTCGGGCATTATTTGATTCTGAAAAAGTGGTTGAGCCGTGTGTTCGTACTACTGACTCACAGAAGATAGAGAGGTTGCAATGAACTGCAGATAGAAGGTTCAGAA
>CBDTXN010000291.1:0-2200 GCA_965364455.1 uncultured Flavobacteriaceae bacterium | reverse complement strand
AACGAAGAACTCATCTCGAAAGAACTAAATGAAGACGCAATGCAACCTTCCACACCCAATCCTAGCTATGGCTACATGTGGTGGTTGAATAAAGAAGGTGACCGAAATATGGAAAATATTGAAAAGAATATTTTTTATGCTGCCGGATTTGGCGGAAATTTCATCGTAATAGATCAAAAGAATAACCTGGTAATAGTAACCAGGTGGCTGGAACCTTCAAAACTCGAAGAATTTATGAACCTTATTTATAAATCGATTTAAAATGAAAAAGACTTTATTATATATCCTGGGGGGAATACTGGGTTTATGGATTCTCTATTTTGCTTTCGTTTCTTTTGTGCCATACAGTAAAGGAACAAGGAGCGGGGAATTGATCAAATTCAGCCATAAAGGAGTGATCGTTAAAACCTGGGAAGGAGAAATAAGCCAGGGAATAAGCGGGGCTCAGATATTTCAATTCTCGGTTCTGGATAAGAACGATGAAGTTATCGAAAACCTTCAGGAGTATGAAGGTGATTATGTGAAGCTAACTTACGTGGAACGCTACACTACTTTCTTCTTTTGGGGAGACACCAAGTACTTTATCACAGACGTAGAACTGTCTCAAAGCCCTCATTTCAGAAAATAAGCATGCAGAAAGATTTTAAAACTGTAAAAGAAAGCCAGGTTGTAATTTCAGAATTAATGCTTCCCTCCCATTCTAATTTCAATGGAAAGATCCACGGAGGATATATTTTGTCTTTATTAGACCAGATTGCTTTTGCCTGTGCATCAAAACATTCCGGGGCCTATTGCGTTACGGCTAGTGTAGATACGGTAGATTTTTTAAGACCTATTGAAATTGGTGAACTCGTTACCATGAAAGCATCTGTAAATTACGTAGGTCGCAGCTCTATGGTTATTGGTATAAGGGTTGAAGCTGAAAATATCCAGACCGGAGATAAGAAGCATTGTAATTCATCTTATTTCACCATGGTTGCCAAGAATAACAAGGGGGACTCTGTTGCTGTTCCCGGATTAATCCTTAAAACAGATAATCAGGTAAGAAGATTCGCCAAAAGCATCAAGAGAAAGAACATGAAGGATAAGCGAATCAAGGAATTCCACGAAACCGACTTTTCATCAGATAAATACCTGCATATTCTGGAAGACCACAAAGCAAAAATAGAATTGGATTCTTGAGATCTCACGGATTTATTGCGGCTATATTTCTGGCCATTGGAATCGCCTATTTTTTTCCGCAGGGAATAGAAATACTGCCATTGAAGACAATCACCGATATTGGAATCGGGCTTATATTTTTCTTTTACGGTTTAAAACTTTCACCAGCGGAATTCAAAGCCGGCCTGGTTAATTATAAGGTTCATATTATAATTCATGCTACAACCTTTATAGTTTTCCCTTTACTCTGCCTGCTTTGCCTGCCTTTATTCGAAGAGGGCCTAGAATCTGACCTTTGGATCGCTCTTTTTTTCCTGGGAACCTTACCATCAACAGTTTCATCTTCGGTAGTAATGGTAGCATTGGCAAAAGGAAATTTACCGGTAGCGATCTTTAATGCCAGTCTTTCTGGCCTTATTGGTATTGTTGCTACTCCCCTATGGATTGGTTTTATACTCGAAAAAACGACTGATTTCGATTTCCTGGTTGTTCTTCAAAAACTATTTCTTCAGATCATTTTACCATTGATGATCGGGCTTTTTCTACAGCGATTCTTTGGACATTGGGCTAGAAAACATGGTAGACAACTAAGCTTATTTGATAAAACCACTATAATTCTGATCATTTACTCCAGTTTTAGTAAATCTTTTACCTCAGACCTAATCGAAACTGTAGAATTAGATGAGTTACTTAAAATGACTGGGATCGTGATGATACTCTTTTTACTGGTATTTTTTGGTCTTGCTTATTTCTCAAAGTTAATAGGATTAAATACCGAAGATAAAATAGCAGCCCAATTCTGCGGAACAAAAAAATCGCTTGTCCATGGTTCAGTTATGGTAAGGGTGCTATTTGGAAATGCCGCTAATTCAGGTTTGTTATTGCTCCCTATCATGTTGTATCACTCTATACAACTGATCCTGGTAGCCTGGTTTGCTGAAAAATATAAAAAACGGGCAATTTAGGAAAATAGTAGAAGTTAAGTATTTAAGGATTCAAATAAACCACGATTCCAGCCAGATTTATGGTCAGCAACACC
>CBDTXN010000290.1:0-2237 GCA_965364455.1 uncultured Flavobacteriaceae bacterium | reverse complement strand
GAGAAGGTAGCCGATCCTCTTTTTGAAAGGTTGGGATCCCTGCAAACGGGTGTAGATTTCCGAAACGATCTAACTGAAACAGATTTTTTAAACATTCTGGAGTACCTGTATTTTTATAATGGAGGGGGTGTGGCGATTGGCGATATCAATAATGACGGTTTACCAGATATTTTCTTTACCTCTAATCAGGAAGACAATAGATTATTTCTGAATCTCGGTGAAATGAAATTTCAGGATATTTCAAACTCTTCAGGAATTACCGGTTCTTCAGACTGGAATACCGGTGTTACCATGGCCGATGTAAATTCAGACGGATATCTGGATATTTATGTTTTGGCCGTAAGTGGTATGAAAGGGCTAAGGGGTAAAAATGAGTTATTTATTAACAACGGGGATAATACCTTTACCGAAGCTGCTGAGAAATACGGAATTGGGCTGGGAAACTATGGAACTTCAGCTTCCTTCTTTGATTATGATAATGACGGTGATCTTGATCTTTATGTTTTAAACCATGCGGTGCATACAGATGAATCCTTTAGTCCTTCAAATATCAGAGAACGGCGGTCAGAATTTAGCGGGGATAAACTCTTCGAATTTAAAGACGGAAAATTTATTGATGTAAGTGAAAAGGCAGGAATCTACGGAGGTCCAAATGCCTATGGGCTAGGTTTAGCTACAGCAGATTTAAATAATGATGGTTATACAGACATATACGTAAGCAATGATTTTCATGAGGATGACTATCTGTACATGAACAATGGAGATGGGACTTTTACTGAGGAAATGAAGAGTAAAATGACCCAGGTAAGCAGGTTTTCTATGGGAAGTGATGTGGCCGACATCAATCATGACGGGTTTCCGGATATTTTATCGGTAGATATGTTACCGGAAGATGAAATTGCTTTAAAAGCCTCTGTGGGAGATGAAGATATCAATATTTTAAAGCTGCGGATGCAGTATGGTTATCACAGGCAATTCAGCCGGAATATGCTTCAGCTGAATAATGCGGGTGAAAACTTTCAGGAAATAGCATTGTTAAGTGGAGTTGAAGCGACAGATTGGAGCTGGTCTCCTTTATTTGCCGATTATGACCAGGATGGAGAAAAGGATCTCTTTGTTTCCAATGGAATTGTAAGAAGGCCTAACGATCTGGATTATATCAGGTTTATTTCTAACTCACAGATCAATAAGAGAAGTAAGGATGCCGAGTTTATAGACAGGGAGGCCTTAAATATGATGCCAGAAGGAAAGGTGACCAATTATTTTTACAAAGGTTCTAACGATTTGCAATTTGAAGATAAGTCTTCGGAGTGGGTGATTCCCGAAGCGTCCTTTTCTAATGGTAGTGCCTATGGAGACCTCGATAATGATGGGGATCTGGACCTGGTCACTAACAACATTAATGCTGAAGCCTATATCTATTTGAATTCAGCTTCTGAGAATAGTAATTTTCTTACCATCCAGTTAGTAGATTCAGGCTCGAATTCCTTTGGAATAGGTGCTAAAGTTTATTCTTATTCAGATGGGGAACTGCAATACGATCAGCTTTTTACCAGCAAGGGGTTCCAGTCCTCATCTCAACCCTTGATTCATTTTGGCTATGGAAATAAGAAAGAGGTAGATTCACTTTACATTTACTGGCCAGATGGAAGGTTAAAAAAACTTAATAAGGTAAAAACCAATCAGAGGCTAGTAGTAAGTCCATCCGATAATTCTGAAAAAAAGCCTTTATTTTCTGAGGATTCATTCGAGAATAAAATGTTTGAACGGGTAGATAGCATTCCTGGATTTTCCTATAGCCACATGGAAAACTCTTATAATGATTTTGACCGCCAAAAGCTTATCCCATATCGAATTTCAGATGAAATGCCGGTTGCGGCAACAGGAGACCTGAATAATGACGGACTGGAAGATATATTTATAGGGAATTCAAGAGGTGTGAAATCTGAAGTTTATTTACAAACGGATCATGGTCTAAAAAAGTCAGATTTTCCATTTCTGGATGAAACTAAAAATGCAGAAGTCCGTGGAGTGGAAATCGCTGATTTTAACGGTGATGGTCGTGATGACCTATTCTATATAACGGGCGGTGGAGAGTTCAAAGGAAAACTTGATGTATTAAAAGATAAATACTGGACTAATATTAGCGGTTCCTGGGAAAACATAGATTTACCTGAATATTTTTCTGATGCCGGGGTTATAGCTTCAGGCGATATGGATAATGATGGAGATCTGGA
>CBDTXN010000289.1:0-2245 GCA_965364455.1 uncultured Flavobacteriaceae bacterium | reverse complement strand
GGCGACCTGGTTTCAGATTTTGTATTATCAGGATTTCAATCCTTTCAGGCAATAAGTCCGGAGCCTTGCCGGCCTTTCTCAAAAGACCGACAGGGAGTAAGTTTAGGGGAAGCTGCGGCGGCAGTGCTTATTGGTCCTGATGATTCCAGCATTTCTGGTAAAGTTGAATATTTAGATGCTGTAACAGCTAATGATGCCAACCATATCTCGGGACCCAGCAGGACTGGAGAAGGATTGTTTCAAAGTATGAATAGTTTATTCGAAAGAAATAAAATAAAGCCTTCACAGATTGATTATTTGTCTGCACATGGAACGGCGACTAATTATAATGACGAAATGGAAGCCATTGCTTTTGACCGTCTGGGTCTTAACACTGTTCCGGTAAATAGCCTGAAGGGTTATTTTGGCCATACCTTAGGAGCTTCAGCTTTGGTCGAAAGTATCCTAGCGAAACATAGTTTGCTTAATAATGAGCTTTATAAGTCTATAAATTATTCTGAATCTGGTGTTTCAAAGGATCTGAATATTATTCCGGATCATAAAAACAAAGATCTAAACCTGGCCTTAAAAACAGCCTCAGGCTTCGGAGGTTGTAACCTGGCGATGTTGCTAAAAAAGGAAAGTATATGAATTCAAAACTTTCCATAAAAAATTCTGTGATTATAAGAGATTCAAAAGTCTTGAAAAACGGGCAATTGATATTTGAATCTGAACCGGATCTTGAATTTTTAAAATTTCTAAAAGGTATTTACAGAGATCAAAACCTGAAATATCCGAAATTCTTTAAAATGGATGCCCTTTCAAAATTGGGATATTTAGGAGTTGAATTATTGACTGGAGGGACCATTGAAGATAAGAAAACTGCTTTAGTCTTTGCTAATTCAGCTTCAAGTTTACAAACAGATGAAGCGTATGCGAAGACCATGGAAGAGTTTCCTTCTCCGGCACTTTTCGTTTATACCTTGCCTAATATTATGCTCGGGGAGATAAGCATCAGGCATCAATTAAAATCTGAAAACATTTTTCTCGTTTCCGAAAGATTTGAACCTACTTTATTTATAGATTATTGCAGCGCATTAATTCAGCAGGAAAAAGCCGAAAATGTGCTTTGTTGCTGGGTTAACTTGCACAATAATGATTATGATGTATTTTTGTGGGAAATTGCCCTTAGCGGCGGAACTGATTTTAACGAAGAGGAGCTAAAGAAATTATACTTACCTACCCATGAGTGACCTGCATACCGAATTAAAACTTAGTATTATAGAACAACTTAACCTCGAGGATATGGAGGTTAGTGAAATTGAGAATGACGATCATCTTTTTGGAGACGGCCTAGGGCTTGACAGTATTGATGCACTGGAACTTATCGTACTTTTGGAAAAAGATTATGGGATAAAACTTACCGATCCAAATCAAGGTAAAGAAATCTTCAATTCTATTAATACTATGGCTGATTTTATTGAGAAAAATAGGGTCAGGTAATTATATGAAAGGCGTTGCCGTCACCGGAATGGGTATTATCTCTGCTATTGGCAGGGATCTAGGAGAAACCCATTTTTCTCTAAAAATTGGAAAAGATGGAATTTCTTATCCTGAAATTCTACCAACAAATCTTAATAATTTACCCGTAGGTGAGATCAAATTGACTAATTCGGATTTGAGTGAAATTCTGAATTTATCAAAAGACCATTCCTACACCCGGGCAGCTTTGCTGGGAGTTTACGCAATTAAGGAATTACTCGATAATTATGAAAGTGATAGCTTTCCTGGGGAGACCGGATTTATTTCAGGAACCAGTATTGGAGGAATAGATAAAACTGAAGAGCATTTCTACGATTTTCAGGATAAGGAGCAGTACCGAAAATATATTCAGGCGCAACATCCTGGTTTTACTACAGAGAAGATTGCCGAATACTTTGGTCTGAAAGGAACTATAACAACGATTAGCACGGCCTGTTCATCATCTGCCAATGCCATTATGATGGGAGCCCAGATGATAGAATCTGGTAAATTGAAACGAGTGATCGTTGGAGGCAGTGATTGCTTAACGAAATTCACCATCAATGGTTTTAATTCTTTAAAGATACTTTCTGAGAATAAAAGCCGGCCTTTTGATCAGGAGAGGGATGGTTTGAATCTAGGTGAAGCAGCAGGTTATTTACTACTGGAGGCAGAAGATTGTATTAAAGATAAAACCATATTGGGGCGTGTTTCAGGATATGGAAATGCCAATGATGCTTTCCAC
>CBDTXN010000288.1:0-2271 GCA_965364455.1 uncultured Flavobacteriaceae bacterium | reverse complement strand
ACTCCTTTCAACTGCTCGTTTTGCGATTCAGTAAAATCAAACCCGAGATCATTTGCCAGTTTTCTCCAGGCCAAAAAATGAAATTTGGCCGTATCCACTATTACACCATCCAGATCGAATATGAATGCTTTATGATTGCTCATTTATATTTATTCTTTTATTTGTTTTAACTCTTAAGGTTAAAAGTCCTGATAATATCATGGAAAAACCTCCTACGATAAGGGCGTATACAGGCTCTCCATTAAATAGTTCCTTTACGAGGAAACCTAAAATGGTAGCAGCTACGATTTGCGGGATTACAATAAAGAAATTAAAAACTCCCATATAATAACCCATTTTAGCTGATGGTAAGGCTCCTGAAAGCATCGCATAAGGTATCGATAAAATACTGGCCCAGGCGATACCCACTCCTATCATAGCCAATAGTAGTCCAACTTTGTCTCCCAGGAAGTAAATTGAAATAAGCCCGATTCCTCCCATAGTTAAGGCCAGCAAGTGTGTTACTTTATTACTGGTTCTTCTTGCAAGTACAGGTAATAGAAATGCAACTGCCGCTGCAACCCCGTTATAAACTGTAAACATCACCGTAACCCAGTCTGCCGCATCATTATACAATTCTGAAGTCGTATCACTGGTACCAAAAACATGGCCGGTTACCGCCGGGGTTGTATAAATCCACATTGAAAACAAGGCGATCCAGGAAAAGAATTGCACCCAGGCCAGCTGTTTCATTGCCGGTGGCATATTCAGCATATCTGTGATAATAACAGTAAATCCGTTTTTAACTTCTTTTTTACGTAAAGCAGAAACTACCATGAAAAGGATGCCAGCAACGATTAGACCTACGAATAGAATATACAATTCCTTGGTAAGACCATTGGAATAAATCAAAAAGGAAACGATAACACCAATTAGAGTCATTACAATCCCGGTGATCATTTGATTCCTGATATTCTTGGTTTTATCTACAACCTCAACCCTTTCAGGCTTGTCTTTCATTTTTTCCTTTTCGAAAGCTTCAAGTTCTTCCGGAGAATATTCCCTGGATTTTATAACCGTCCATAGAACGGCTAACAGAAACACGACGCCTCCAACATAGAATGACCATTTTACTGAATCTGGTATTATACCTTCGGCAGCTGTATTGCTTATACCAAACCAGTTGGTAAACATATAAGGTAATAACGAACCTACCACTGCGCCCACTCCAATAAAGAAACTCTGCATAGCGAATCCCAGGGTTCTCTGCCGGTCTGGCAAATTATCCCCAACAAAGGCCCTGAAAGGTTCCATTGAAATATTAATAGATGCATCCATGATCCATAAGGTACCTGCTGCCACCCATAAGGTTGGTGAATTAGGCATAATGAATAAAGCAATGGAAGATAGAATGGCTCCTATAAGAAAATAAGGTCTTCGCCTGCCCAGTTTAGTCCAGGTTCGGTCGCTAAAATATCCAATTATAGGTTGTACAACAAGACCTGTGACGGGTGCGGCTATCCATAATATGGGAATATCTTCCACATTAGCGCCCAGGGTTTCAAAAATTCTTGAAGTATTGGCATTCTGCAAGGCAAAACCGAACTGGATTCCAAGAAATCCAAAGCTCATATTCCAGATCTCCCAGAAGCTTAAGGTACGTTTACGCATATCGTAAATTTTAATTATCACGATAAGCACTATGACTTATCAAAACTTAATCAAGGTAGGAAGTAAAAATATAAGTTCTGATAAATTTCAACTAAGGCAAATATATAGATTTTTTGAAATGTCCTGCCTATTTCTTTGATTTTGTTGATTTTCTGATCACCAGACCGGTCTCTACTATGATTGTCTTATAATAATCTTCTTCTGAAGGTGTTCTCTCCAGTTTCTCAATTAAAAGCCTGGCAGATTCCTCCCCTATTCTCATTCCGTGCTGACTCACCGTGGTTAAACTTGGAATAAATCTCTTAGAAAGTTCCCCATCTGTAAATCCAACAACCGAAACGTCATCCGGAACTTTTTTGCCCTGATCCTGAATAGTTTTTATAGCAGAAATGGCAAAATGCTCATTTACTGCGAAAACACCGTGTACATCTTTCTCTAATAAAAATTGCTCAATTTCTGCTTCAGAATCTTCCATTTCCTCGATCCTTAGAACGAGGTCTTCATTAAAGGTAAAACCGTTTTCTTCTAGGGCCTCTTTATAACCTTTAGTTCGAAGTTTACCAACACTTACATAATCTACTGTTGAAATAAGGGCGATTTTTTTACAACCCATATCAATCA
>CBDTXN010000287.1:0-2300 GCA_965364455.1 uncultured Flavobacteriaceae bacterium | reverse complement strand
CCGTTTTTGGCGGAACGATCGGGGTAGGAACTGTTCAGCAAAAAAAGGGAGTACTTAGTATCCTTTTAGGTTCTGAGGAGGTCCCATCAGACCTTTATCTTAATTCAATTATTCGTAATTATGATGTAGACCTTAATTATAAAGGAGATATTGATAATCCCGGAGCTGAAATTGACGTTGCTGTTGACGCTACCGATAAGCCAACCGATTTCTGGGAAGAGAACAGAAAACTAGATTATACGGCTAGAGATGAAGCGACAAAGGAAAAGGTAGACAGCATTATAAATTCAGGTAAGACCAAAAGAAAGTTAGAAGTAAAAAAGGCCATCGCAAAAGGTTCTTACCCGGTTGGATTCTGGGACATCGACCTAAGCAAGATCTTTAAATTCAGTAATTACGAAGGTATTAGGCTAGGCTTTGGCGGTAGAACCAATGATCAGTTTTCGAAAGATTATAATATAAATGGTTATACAACATATGGATTTAAGGACGAAGTTCTAAAGTACTCCTTAGGATCCCAGTTTTACTTAAATAGAAAAACCGGAACCTTTCTTAATTTTTCTTTTACAAGTGACATTCAGGAAACTGCTTCTTTCAATTACCTGAAAGGCGAAAACACTTTTGCTATCCTCGTCCCCAGGTTTGTAAACATCAACTTCTTTTATAGTTTCAGAAAATATGCCACTGGACTGGAACATAGAATTACTCCAAAATTAGATACACAGTTTCAAATTGCCAGGGAAGAGATCTCGCAAACAAGGGCATACAGCTATTTAAATAATGGACAGGAATATGAAAGCTACAATTTATCTACGGCGACTATTTCATTCATCTGGAGACCTTTTTCAAAATTTCTGAACACTCCTGAAAGCAATATTATCCTTGAAAAGAATTTTCCTCAATTCACGGGGCAGATCCAGCAATCTTTTGATATGCTGGGAGGGGATTTCAACTTTACCAGAATTGGTTTAAAAGCAGAACACGAAATTAAAAGACTGGATAGATCCAGAACAGAATTTATTCTGGAAGGGAATTACGGTTTCGGGGATCTCCCTCTCACCCATGCCTTTCATGTCAATCCTAATAATCCGGATAGGGAAAATGTTTTCAGAAGGTTTTCTGTAGCCGGCAGAAATAGCTTTGAGACCATGTATTACAACGAATTCTTCAGTGACAGGCAGGCAAGTATCCATGTGAGGCATCAGCTCAGACCTTTTAGGATCTCGAAGAACTTTCAACCGGAATTAGTATTTATAACCAGATATGCCATAGGGGATTTTGAAAATCCTGAGGCACATCAGGATATAACTTTTAACACTCTGAACCACGGGTATGCAGAATCAGGCTTAGAATTAAATAAGATCCTCGCGGGTTTTGGGCTCGGAGCAGCCTATAGATACGGAGCTTACCACCTTGAAGGATTCAAAAAGAACTTCGCTTTTAAATTTACATTACAGATACAGCTTTAATAGGGAGAATATTAATCGTTTAATACGAACTATTTAAACCAGCTTTTTCTAACTTTGCGCCGCTAAAACAAAGCCATGCAGAAGATATTCAGCTTTGGATTCTGGAATTCAATTGCCCGCCTTATCCTAAGGAACAGGATCGTGATCATTTTATTGATCGCTGTCGCTACATTCCTGCTTTCCACCCAATGGAAAAACATGCGTTTTTCTTATACTGAAGCGAACCTGATGCCAGACGATCATCCGGTAAATGTTAGCTACAATGATTTTCTGAATAAATTTGGAGAGGAAGGAAACCTGATCCTGTTAGGGGTACAGGATTCAGCACTTTTTACACCTGAA
This sequence comes from uncultured Flavobacteriaceae bacterium, assembly GCA_965364455.1. Taxonomy (GTDB): domain Bacteria; phylum Bacteroidota; class Bacteroidia; order Flavobacteriales; family Flavobacteriaceae; genus Christiangramia. The sequence continues at coordinate 489 of CBDTXN010000287.1, read as the reverse complement.
AAGTTCACTGCATGGAATGAACTAACAAGAAAACTTACCTCCTATCCGGAAGTAGACCATATCATTTCCCCGGCCAGCCTGAAGGAACTGAAAAAATTCGAAGATCCTAAAAGATTCGAAATGGTTCCGGTTTTAGAAGATAGTATTCCTACCGGAGCAGAATTAAAAGAATTTGAAGACAAACTTTTTACCAAATTACCATTCTATGAGAATTTGGTATTCAGTTCTCATTCCAACACCATACAATCTGCATTATATCTGAACAAGGAACTTGTTAATACAAAAGCCAGAAAGATATTCGTATTAGAGGAACTTGATCCTTTGATCCAGAAATTCGAAGAAGAACAGGGCATCGATGTCAGGGTTTCGGGTATGCCGTATATAAGAACACTGAACGCTCAGAATATCGTCGACGAGATTGGGCTTTTTATCCTGGCAGCATTATTAGTAACCTCACTTATTTTCTTTTTCTTCTTCAGGTCCATCCGT
>CBDTXN010000286.1:0-2323 GCA_965364455.1 uncultured Flavobacteriaceae bacterium | reverse complement strand
AAGACAGTTTTAAATAAGATGTTCGCAATACTATTCGTTTCAAGCCTTTTAATTGGTTGCGAAGCAACTAAGAATGCGAATAACAAACAAAAAGGTGCCGTAATTGGAGCCACAGGTGGCGCCGTTATTGGTGGAGTTATCGGTAATAATACTGGCGACGGAAATACCGCCCTTGGATCCATTATAGGTGGAGTTGTAGGTGGTGCTGCTGGTGCAATTATTGGGGATAAAATGGACAAACAAGCTAAAGAGATCGAACAGGAGATTCCGGGAGCTGAAGTTGAAAGAGTAGGTGAAGGAATTAATGTTACTTTCGACGAATCCAGCGGGGTTTATTTTGATACAGAAAAATATAATATCAATGATAAATCTGAAGCTACCCTGAATAAACTTGCCGATATCTTTATGGAGTATCCTCAAACAAATATTTTGGTTGAAGGTCATACAGACAATACAGGTAGCGATAGTTATAATCTTACGCTTTCTAAGAACAGAGCTCAGGCAGTAACCGGTTACCTTGTAGATTCAGGTATTAATAAAAGTAGATTTACAACTAAATGGTATGGCGAAGCTCAGGCTAAATATGATAATAGTACTGCAGAAGGAAGGTCTAAGAACCGTAGAGTAGAAATTGCTATCGTTGCTAATGAAGAGCTTAAAGAAGAAGCCAAACAGCAGGCTGAACAGCAAACTGAAGAAAACTAAAAGTTTTAATTCTATATAGTTTTAAAAGAATCCCGGGAAATTTTCCGGGATTTTTTATTTTTAAGTAACTTCAAAAAGTGAGAAAAGTTCAGGTTATTATTATTGGTGGAGGATTGGCCGGATTAACAGCAGCCATCCATTTAAGCCATAACGGCCATGAGGTTGTTCTTATTGAAAAAGAAAACTATCCGCATCATAAGGTATGTGGTGAATACCTATCCCGGGAAGTTCTCCCTTATCTGAATTCCCTTGAAATAGACCTAAATAGCCTCGGCGCTCCTGAAATCAATAGACTTGAATTCTCTTCAATCACCGGAAATTCCATTAGTTGCGAATTGGAAATGGGAGGTATAGGCATTAGCCGTTATTCCCTGGATAATCATTTATTTGAAAAAGCTAAAGTTTTGGGTTGTGAGATCATTAGATCTACTGCAACTTCTGTTAAGTTTAATAATGACGAATTTGAAGTGCTGACTGCAGATAATAATATCCTGGTATCAGATTTTGTATTGGGAGCCTTTGGTAAAAGATCTAACCTTGACAAGGTTTTAGACCGGGAATTCTTTAAAGATCACTCGGGTTGGCTTGCTGTCAAAGCGCATTATAAAACTGCACCAGATTATTTTCCTGATGATCTTGTGGCTCTTCATAATTTTGAAGGAGGATATTGCGGATTATCAAAAACAGAACAAGAAACAATTAATGTCTGCTATCTAGCTACCTATTCCAGCTTTAAGAATTTTAAGAACACTACTGATTTCAGGGAGGAAGTTCTAATGAAAAATCCCCACCTCACAGAGTTCTTCCAAAACTCAGAACTTGCATTCGAAAAAGAATTGACTATTGCCCAGGTAAACTTCGATAAAAAATCCCTTATCAAAGATCATATTTTAATGATTGGTGATTCCGCTGGACTAATTCATCCTTTATGCGGCAACGGAATGGCAATGGCCATACATAGCGCCAAAATAGTTTCAGAGATATTGGTTAATGCTTACAATTCAAAGAATACCCGAAGAATTGAAATCGAAAACAATTACAAAAGAGAATGGAATATACAATTTCAATCGAGGTTAAGGTCGGGGAGAATTCTACAAAAGATCCTGCTGAATAAGACTGCTTCAGAGATCTCGCAAATTTTTTTAAGCCGGGTCCCAGGCTTATTGGCTCATATCATATCGCAAACTCACGGAAAATTGATCTATGCTTAGACAGGATACTTCTCAAAGAACAAATGAAACTGAGATCATGGATGATTTTGATTTGCAGGGGCAGGAATTAAAGAGAACTCTGAAAGACCTGGAGAACATCAATGCATGGTTGGGTGGAGATCAGATAACCCTGAATGGAATCGAAAAATTATTGAAGAAGAGATCAGAAAGTTTATCCTCGAGAACGATTAGAATCGCCGATATTGGTTGTGGAAATGGTGCCATGCTTAGAAAAATTTCCAAATGGGGAATAAAGAAAGGCTATGAATTAGAGTTGACCGGTATTGATGCAAATAATCACGCGATTGGAATCGCCCGGGAATTATCTGAAAGTCATAGGAATATAGATTTTAAGACACTTAATATTTTCAGCAATGAATTTGAATTTCTCGAATTTGATATTATCC
>CBDTXN010000285.1:0-2349 GCA_965364455.1 uncultured Flavobacteriaceae bacterium | reverse complement strand
TAGAGTTCTAAAAACAGGCATCCTTCAAAACCTCTTATTTTTGATTTATTTTCTTCGAAATTTGCCAGGAACTCATCGATCTTTTCCGACTTAAATCCCATTTTTACTATCCTTACAAACATCTATTTAAAATTTACAGTTACTGTATCTAAATACTCCAGTCCGAAGAGACTGGCCGCACTTCCAACAGTACTAGGATTACTCTTATACATGGCCAGTTCTATATATCCTGCTGAATTGAATACAGCAAGCTTTTTTCCATCTTCTTCCTTTCGCTTTTCCTTTTCCACATTAAAATTAATGGCATGGCTATAGGTTTCATAAATGGTGCTGAAATTCACCGTTCTGGCGCTTATCTTATATTCCCGGCCTTTTCCTACATTATCAAATAATTTCCTGGAAATATTCGTGATTACGTTTCCGTAGTTATCAACATAGATCACATGGCCCAGGATCTGATTTTTTTCCGAATTTATAAGTGGTTCAAATTGTTTCAAATGTTTTATATCGCTAACGCTTTTACCTATTACTTCAAGGGTTCCGCCACGCGAAATATGGCAGGCAACCTTTACGAAAACATCCAGAACCGGGAAATTGGTCTGTATCTTATCGTGAATGTTGATCTCAACGATCTTTTCAGGTCTTATTTCTGAAGCTAGTAAGGAAAGTATCCCATTATTGGCACATATAAAGTAATGCTCATCCAGTTTAACCGCCAGATGTTTGTTTTCCGGGGTTAATTCTGAATCAATGCCAATAATATGGATGGTTCCCTTAGGGAAACTTTTATACGCATTTTTAATGATATAGGCCGCTTCACTTATATGGAAAGGAGAAACAGAATGAGAAATATCAACAATTCTAACATCACTTAATTCACTATAAATAGCACCTTTAACCGCACCAGCGAAATAATCTTTCTCCCCGAAGTCGGTCGTTAAAGTAATGATTGCCATAGGCGATTGTTAATATTTTTTTAATCTGAGACTGGTTATTTTCCTTAAGTTTGTATAGAAGGCGAATATAATTTTATTTTTAGTGATTCGCTTCGGCCTGAAGGTAAAAAATACCACAAATTCGGTTTCAAAATTAGGATATTGAAATGCGAAGGACAAATAAAAATAACCTGAAAATCTACAATGCTTCATCTTAAAAACAATAGCTTTTGAACGAACTTCTTATTGAACTCTCAGAAATTAGCCCTCGAGAATTTTTCGGGCAGCAAAATGAACACATTGAACTTTTAAAAAAGTACTTTCCGAAATTAAAAATCGTCGCCAGGGGTAGTAAAATACGTGTCTTTGGGGATGAAGAAATGCTTGAAGAATTCGACAAGCGATTTTCCATGCTTATGGATCACTTCGGAAAATATAATAAACTTGACGAAAATACGATCGAGAGGGTTTTAACCAGTGAGAGTGAAGAAGATTACAGTACTTCAAAAGAAAGTGGTGAAACTATAGTTCACGGTATTAGCGGAAAAGTGATTAAAGCTCAAACCGCCAATCAGAGAAAAATGGTTGAGCTTTCAAAAAAGAATGACCTTGTTTTTGCTATTGGTCCTGCAGGTACAGGTAAGACCTATACTGGTGTAGCACTTGCGGTAAAAGCTTTAAAAGAAAAGCAGGTGAAAAGAATTATTCTTACCAGGCCTGCTGTAGAAGCAGGGGAGAACCTTGGATTTTTACCTGGAGACCTAAAAGAAAAGCTGGATCCTTACATGCAGCCACTTTATGATGCTTTAAGGGATATGATTCCGCATGAAAAGCTGGAGATCTTTATTGAAAAAGGAGTGATCCAGATCGCGCCGCTTGCATTTATGCGTGGTCGTACCCTGGATAATGCCTTCGTAATCCTGGATGAAGCGCAGAATACAACCCATGCCCAGATGAAAATGTTCTTGACCCGAATGGGTAAGAACGCAAAATTTATAATCACAGGTGATCCGGGACAGATTGACCTTCCAAGAAGAGTCATTTCAGGACTTAAAGAAGCGCTTCTTATTTTAAAAGACGTAAAAGGAGTTGGAATGGTTTATCTGGATGATAAGGATGTAATTCGTCACCGATTGGTGAAGAAGATCATCGCGGCATATAAGGATATAGAACACAACGATTAATATTAAAAGATTAAGCTCTTTATGAGTAAAACAATAATTAAAACAGATTTTAATTTTCCCGGTCAGGAATCGGTTTATAAAGGTAAAGTAAGAGATGTTTATTCCCTTAAAGATGATCGGCTGGTAATGATTGGTTCAGACAGGCTATCAGCTTTTGATGTAGTGATGCCTAAAGGAATTCCCTATAAAGGACAAATTGGCGACATTGTCAGAACACTCATCAAGTACTG
>CBDTXN010000284.1:0-2403 GCA_965364455.1 uncultured Flavobacteriaceae bacterium | reverse complement strand
AAAAGCTTTCCAACGCCAATATACCTGTTACGGTCATGATGGCACCCATAATCCCATCTTTAAATAATCATGAGATTCTTCCTTTGGTAAAGGAAGTTGCAAACCGGGGAGCTCTTAGGGTAGGTTATACCATTGTAAGACTAAACGGGGCAATAGGCGAAATCTTTTCAGACTGGATAAGGAAAGCTATGCCAGATAGGGCAGAAAGGGTTTTGAACCAGATAGAAAATATCCATGGAGGAAGCCTTAATGATAGCCGTTTTGGTACCCGGATGAAGGGCGAAGGTGAATTTGCCGACCAGGTAAAGCAACAATTTAAAATTGCCCGGAAATTATATCTGAAAGAAGAGGAACGTCCTAAACTCAACTGTAAACTGCATGCTGATTTTAAGGATGGACAGATGAAGCTTTTTTGATCCGGATTGTTCTGATTCTGGATTATAAATAACTCCGAAGATATTTGAGTATTTTAAATGATCCTTTGTTATGGTATTCCGAAACATCGGGATTTTGAGCATCTTTCGATAAAAGAAAAATAAAATACTAACTTGGACAGACCCTGAAACGAGTTCAGGGTGACGTTGAAGATGATTATTTAGGAAAGTTCAAAAAATAATACAATGCCAGAATTACCAGAAGTCGCTTACCAGAAAATATACGTAGAATCCACAAGTTTGCACAAGAAGATCACCAAAGTCGATCTTGGAGCAGATAAGATCTTTCAGAGTCCAAAAAAAGAATTTAAGGATAAGTTATTGAATAATGAATTCGTTTCCAGTCATCAGATTGGGAAATATCTCTTGCTTGAGCTAAAGGAAAAAGGCTGGCTGGTGATACATTTCGGGATGACGGGGAAGATGGATTATTTTAATCATGATGAGGTTCATAAACACGCACAGCTCACAGTTGGTTTTGAAGATGGCTCTAAACTTTCATTTATCTGTCCGAGAAAATTCGGAAAACTATTTCTAACTGAAAGTGTTGTGGATTTCAGGGAACAGCAAAAGCTGGGACCACATGCTTCAGACCTGAGTGAAGAAGAATTTCTTGAATTATTCGAAAAGAAAAAAGGCAGTATTAAAACTGCCCTAATGGATCAGTCTTTTATCGCCGGGCTAGGGAATCTATATGTAGACGAAATGCTTTTCCATAGCGGGATCCATCCAAAAACCAAGGCGGAAAAGCTTAGCAAAGATGACCTTTCCAAAATGTATAAGAACATGATCGATGTTCTGGAAACGGTCACTAAATGCAAGACAGAGGGTACTAAACTGCCAGATTCTTACCTGCGACCTCACAGAACGGAAGGGGAAGACTGTCCTAACGGAAAAGGCAAAATCGAAATGATAAAAGTAGGAGGTAGAAGCACCTATTTCTGTCCGGATTGCCAGACGCAAAAGTAACTGCTGAAATCTTCCAAACACTTAAAATTATTTCTCTATTACCCTGTCCTGGGAGTAAAGAAAATCAGAACTGGAAAGATTGTTACGAAAAATAAAACTGTAACAATTTATTCGGTCAAATAACTTATACTGTTGAATTGGAAAATGCTAGTATAAACGAAAAGTATAAGCACATGAGTAAGGATTATTCAGTAGAGAAAGAGAGAACCGTGAAGAAAAAACCAGGTAACACCGCATTGCCATCTACAGAAGCCGAATTAAATGAATTGGCAACTTTAGAGACAGGCGATTTTAAATATTCAGTAGAGGACTATTTTAAGACGCCAGAAGCATTTTCATTTCAGCTATCTCCAGATGGAAAGTATATAGCTTATATGAAGCGTAGACAATCTGGAGAGCGTGATCTTTATCTAAAAGAAACAGCGACCCAGAAGGAGAGCCTGCTTAAAAAGCAGGAGGAGGATCTAATACGCGGATTTTACTGGAAAAATAACAATCGTATTCTTTATCTTCAGGATAAGGGTGGTGACGAAAATTACCATGTCTATGGTGTAGATGTTGACGGTGAAAATGATAGCGATCTAACTCCTTTTGATGGAGTGAGAGCAATTATAATTGCCGTACTAAAGGAAGATGAAGAGCATGTTATCGTGCAAATGAATAAGGATAACCCTCGGCAGGAGGAACCCTACCGTTTGAACATTAATACGGGTGAGGTTACGAAGCTTTATACGGTGAATGAAGGGGATGATCCCGTTGCAGGCTATAATTTTGATCGCAAAGGCAACCTGCGTGCTATTACACGAGTTGTAGATGGAGTTAATACCGAACTTTTGTATAAAATTGATGGAGAATTTAAAAGAGTAAAACTTACGGAATTTGGTGACTCTTTTGGAATTTCATCTTTTAATCCAAATACAGATAATCCAGATGATGCCTATGTAGTATCTAATCTGGAAGGTGATAAAACTGAAATTCAGCTTTATGACCTGAACGAAAA
>CBDTXN010000283.1:0-2413 GCA_965364455.1 uncultured Flavobacteriaceae bacterium | reverse complement strand
GCCGTATGCCCAACCGCCGCCCCAACCTGGACCCCAAGGTCCCCAGTTAGGGAAAAAAGGATCCCAGAAAGGATCATACCATCCACCGCCATACCAGCCACGGCCGTACCATCCGCCCCAGCCCCAACGAGGACCTAATCCCCAAGGTGAATAGAACCCACCGAAACCATTATTTATAACGGTAATCGAATAAGTATCCGGATCTTCACCCCATGGAGCATTTCCACCAACATATACTACATCTCCACCAACTTCAGAATAGTTTTCATATCCATCATTTGAAGAATAACTATCTACATCTGTAAATACATCACTTTCCAAAACCTCTCCAACCATTTCAGATTGCTGGGCAAAAAGATTTTTGTAGTAGGAACTATTATTGTTTGGCCTTACTTCATTTGCCTGAGGATCTTCCTGTTCCCAGATTCCTGGTCTTGATTCACCATAAATTCCATCAGCTTCATATCCTGAATACTGGTATGAACCACATGAGGCCAATGCAAAAAGAACTACAGTTACGAACAAGAAGTTCAGTTTATTTCGGAAGGAGTAGTAAAGTTTCATTGGTAATTGTTTTTATTGTTGGGCATGCTAAAAATGGTTAGTTTTGCCCGAACGGTTAGTATACACTACTGATAAAAGTTACAAGTTTTATGCCAAATAACAAGAAATGGGTAAGAATTTAACGAAGCGAAGCGAAGACTATTCAAAATGGTATAATGAATTGGTTGTAAAAGCCGATTTAGCTGAAAATTCAGCGGTTAGAGGTTGTATGGTTATTAAACCTTACGGGTATGCAATTTGGGAAAAAATGCAGGCCGAGCTGGATAGAATGTTTAAGGAAACGGGACACCAGAATGCCTATTTTCCTTTATTCGTTCCAAAGCACTTGTTCGAAGCAGAAGAAAAGAATGCTGAAGGATTTGCCAAGGAATGTGCCGTTGTAACCCATTATAGACTGAAGAACGATCCTGATAAACCTGGAAAGCTGATGGTAGATCCGGAAGCTAAGCTGGAAGAAGAGCTGGTAGTAAGACCAACTTCTGAAGCAATTATCTGGAATACCTATAAGAATTGGATTCAATCATATAGAGATCTACCTATAAAAGTGAACCAGTGGGCCAATGTTGTGCGTTGGGAAATGAGAACGAGATTGTTCTTAAGAACTGCTGAATTCTTATGGCAGGAAGGTCATACCGCTCATGCTACCAAACAGGAAGCGCTGGAAGAGACTGAATTAATGAATAATATATACGCTGAGTTTGCTGAGGATTTTATGGCAATTCCGGTTGTTAAAGGAGCAAAGACCGAAAATGAACGTTTTGCCGGTGCCCTGGAAACTTATTGTATTGAAGCCTTAATGCAGGACGGAAAAGCCTTGCAGGCTGGTACTTCACATTTCTTAGGACAGAATTTCGCCAAGGCTTTTGATGTGAAATTCGCAACCAAGGAAGGCGGGCTAGAGCACGTTTGGGCAACTTCAGGGGGTGTTTCAACCAGATTAATGGGCGCACTAATTATGACCCACAGTGATGATAACGGACTCGTGCTTCCTCCAAATCTGGCGCCTATACAAGTTGTTATTGTTCCTATATATAGAAGTGAAGAGCAGTTAGAGCAGATCTCAGAAGTGGCCAATAAATTGGTGAAAGATCTTAGAGCTGTTGGAATTTCGGTTAAGTTCGATGATAATGATAACCAGAAGCCGGGTTGGAAATTCGCTCAGTATGAATTGCAGGGTGTGCCGGTAAGATTGGCTATTGGACCAAAAGATCTTGAAAAGGGAACGGTTGAGCTTGCAAGAAGAGATACACTTACAAAAGAGTTTGTAAATAATGACGAAGTAGTTGAGAAGATCAAAGCTTTAATGACTGAAATCCAGGATAGTCTTTTCGAGAAAGCAAAAACTTATAGAGATTCTCATATTACTGAAGTAAATAGTTTTGATGAATTTAAAAAGGTCCTGAAAGATAAAGGTGGATTTATTTCTGCACATTGGGATGGTACTCCTGAGACAGAAAATAAGATCAAAGACCTCACGAAAGCAACAATACGTTGTATTCCTTTCGATAGAAAAGAAGAGGCGGGAGAGTGTGTTTTAACCGGGAAACCATCTCAGGGAAGAGTGCTTTTTGCCAAGGCCTATTAAAAAATTAAAAAAATTTTGTGGAACATTTGCGGCATTCCAAAAAAGTTGTATTTTTGCATCCGCATTTGAAACAAAACGGTCCGTTCGTCTAGGGGTTAGGACGCCAGGTTTTCATCCTGGTAACAGGGGTTCGATTCCCCTACGGACTACGAGAGAATACTTGGAGTTAGTATTCGATTAAAGCAACGTTTAGAGTTGCATATTGAAATAAATAATGGTCCGTTCGTCTAGGGGTTAGGACGCCAGGTTTTCATCCTGGTAACA
>CBDTXN010000282.1:0-2419 GCA_965364455.1 uncultured Flavobacteriaceae bacterium | reverse complement strand
AGTTGACAATTCTTAATTCAACTAATTGGTTATTTATTCCATTTATAATCATTTGCAGGATTATCTTTTGCTTGTGCACAACGTGTTATATCCAGCCAAATATACATTTTTATTCGAGTATGTTCCGGGATAAGCGCAGGTTTGGGTTGTCTTTATTGCGCTCCATTAATTCCTTTAGGCTTTCATCCAAAGGACTCCTAATCTTTGCCAGGTCTTTCTGAGTAACATGTGTATAGATCATCGTCGTCTCTGGCCTGGAATGCCCCAAAAGCTCCTGGATATACCTGATGTCTATTCCATTTTCCAGCATATGTGTGGCATAGCTATGTCTCAACGTGTGCGGAGTTACCCTTTTCCTGATCTTTGCCCTCCGGCAGGATTCTTTCAAAAAACTTCTAACGGCAGAGGCTGAATATTGATTCTCCCTGACTCCTTCTGCAAAATATTTTCTCGGTTTATAAGTTTGTAGGTAATTATAAAACAGCGGTAAAATACTTTCAGCCAGCATCACATAACGATCCTTTCTTCCTTTGGCCTGTCGTATCAATATCTGCCTTCTATCTACATCAATATCATCAAGTTTTAGGGATATAAGCTCTCCAATTCTAAGACCTGAAGAATAGATCAACGCCAGGATACAGCGGTGCTTTAAATTCCTGGTAGCCCTAAGCAGGTCTATGACTTCTTCCTTACTCAAGACTCCAGGAAGATATTTACTTTTATCAGGCCTCTTAAGTTTAGAAGTATCAATCTCTTCCTGCTCTGTAAATTCAAAATAATGCTTTAGTGAACTAATGCATTGCCGGTGAGAGCTTATAGAATAATCCTTTCCTGCGATCTCCCGTTCTACAAAGCGGTCTACATCCCGTAGATCGAAGTGCTCCTTAAAATCATGAAATTTCAGGAACTTATACACAAATGTAGAATAGGTGGCAATCGTACTTTTGCTGTAACGGCAGCCATTCAGGTATTTATCGAAAGCCAGTATTTCTGGTCTCTCGGTTTCAGCTAAAATAGGATGGTCAAGATCCGGTTTTGAAAAATTTAGCCTGGAATAATCAACCTGGAACTTCTTTTTGGTTAAATGTCTTTCAAGGCTGTCCAGGTCCGCCGTACTAGCATTGATATAGAAGCACCTGAATGTATTGCTCCACTGTACTCTTTTTAATTGCTTTAGGTGGGCTATAAGCGCCTGGTCATATGTAAATCCTATCCCAATTTGATTTTCGCCCCTATGCCGAAATTCATATAATGCTATCTTTTCCATTTCAAATAATTGCTAATACAGTCCGTAAAACAGAGATGTAGGAAATTTGGGGATCTTTTGCGGCCGAATTTTATTTCAGAAATTCTATATCGGTATTTTCATGATGCTTATGTAAAATGATCTTTTCTATCTCGTTATTGGGATGGTAAATGCTAAGACTGTAATTAGAATGCATTTTATCTGCTTCAGAAACTTCATCAGCATCATAACCCTTTAAAATGCTTTTGCTGGAATGTAGTTCTACTATATCCATATGTTTTGGGCTGATATCCACCTTATTTCCCCAGAATGGAATAAATCCACCCAGCTTAAAAGCAGTAACCGTTACACCTTTATTGCCAATGATGTTTGGCTCTATCTTTATCGCTTTTTTTTCTTTGTTCTTCTCTGAAACGCCCTCATCTTTTTTATGAAAAATATGTACCGAAGATTTAAAATATACATCCGAAATATTGAAGATCTCTGAAGGAACTCCGGGATCTTCTATTTTAATTCCGGCATTCTCAAAGACCGAAAAAAGTAATTTAACTTCTTCGCGGCCCAGTTCTCCATCTGCATAGGCCATTTCGTGAAGCATGATGGCCAGGGAATGTTTCTTTGCTTCACTCAAACCCTCCAGTATCATAAAGGCCTGCTTAGCATTGAATTTTCTGGCTTCCTCTACAAAATCTGAATCAAAATTCATCAACTTCATCAATTGGCCCAGGTAAACTAATTCCCCTTTAGCGATCTTTTCATCCGCGAGGATCACCATGTCTAATGCTTTAACGATCGCTAATTTTTCGGCCAGGTTGAACTCCATTTTTAAATTTACTTTGATCAGTTAAGTGATAATTAATTATTGGTTGTAAAATGTATCTGGTTCAAATACATTTATTTATATAATAAATATACTGAAAATGAAATCATTAAGGATTATGGCGAAAAATAATTTGTGTGAGATATTTATATAAAAAAAGATCCGGAAACAATTAAGTCTCCAGATCTCCTCAAATAATTTTTAAACGAAGTTCTATGCGAACATTACCGCTTTTACATTTACGAACTCATGCAGTCCAAAAGTTCCGTGTTCTCTTCCGTAACCGGAATCTTTTACTCCACCAAATGGCATATTTGGTTTTGCAAGTCCAAAGGAATTGATAAATACCATTC
>CBDTXN010000281.1:0-2461 GCA_965364455.1 uncultured Flavobacteriaceae bacterium | reverse complement strand
TAATAGCTTCTTCAGGGTTATCGTTCAGGGTAGCATGACCAGAATTTTCAATCTCTTTAAAATGAGAGCCAGGCACGAGGCTTTGGTAATATTTTACTGTTGAAGGCCGGGCTTCATCATATTCTCCTGTAATAAATAAAACCGGAACTTTCACTTCTGAAAGTTTATCTATGCGATCGTAATTAAGCAGAGTCCCTGTCGCAGTAAACTCACTAGGTCCCCACATATATTCATAGACGTTAGTACCAAAATATTTTGAGGCTGTATCTTTTATATGTTGAGGTCTTTCCTTCCTTCTTAAGAATTTACTGTAAAAGAGTGCAACTGCATCCTTATATTCCTTATTGTCGAAGGTTTTTCTTTCTTCATTGGTTCTAATGATATTCTGAATAGAATCTGGTAGGGTGGTAACCAGCTCTTTAGCATCTTTTACCCAGCGTTTAGTGCTGAAATAAGGACTGCTGAAAATGATCCCCTTAACATGCTCCGGATATTTTAAATAATATTCCAGGCTAAGAGCGGTACCCCAGGATTGGCCGTAAAGAACAATTTTTTCAAGGTCTAATTTCATTCGTACCTGTTCAACTTCTTCAATATAGCGCTCTACCTTCATCAAGGTAGTATCGGTGATCCTGTCTGATCTTCCGCTTCCTAATTGATCATAGAAAATTATGGGCCTGTCTTTACTCAATTCTTTCAATGGCTCCTGTCCGAAGCTGGAAGAACCTGGGCCTCCGTGCAAAATTAGAACCGGTGTTCTGTCTGAATTACCATTAATGCGATACCAGACCTTTCCGCCTTCCACTTCAATTAAACCTTCTTTCGGTATTTCCTTCTTGTCTTTACAGGAAAATATAGGAATCAGAATAATCCCACTGAGGATAAGTAATAGTTTGGAGTATGATATTTTTTTCATCTTAAATCTTATTATTTTTTAATGCAGGCATTCTGAATTTAATAACCAGGGAGGACAAAATCGTAATTACTCCAATGGTCAATACAGAATATTCAATACCAAAGGCATCTGCGATTATCCCTGAAACTATAGCCCCAATAGCATATCCCAGGTCTCTCCAAAGCCTGAAAATTCCTATACTCTCCGCTCTTTGTCCTGGTTGGGTGGCATCTGCAATTGCCGATAAAAAGGTAGGATAGACAAGGGCGGTTCCAAGTCCAAGGATGGTAGCAATGGTAGCTAGCTGGTAGAATTCGGTAAAATAAGGAATGAGCGTTATGGCGATACCCTGTATAAGCATCCCGATAAAGAGCATGGATTTTTTTGAATATATATCTGCCATTCTTCCGGTGAATAACTGTCCTATTCCCCATACCGCCGGATAAATAGCCGCGATAATTCCTATGCTTTTAGAATCATAATTAAAAGAAAGCAGGAGAATTGGAAGAAGTCCCCATATCATACCGTCATTCAGGTTGTTTACCAGTCCTGCCTGGGTAATAGAGCTTAGTGTTTTGTCTTTAAAAGTGGTTTCGAAAAAAACATTGTTTAATTCTTCAGTTTTCGTGGATTTCTGCTCTTTGTTCACAAATGCCCTGGTATCATTTACAAAGAAAAATGAGATTAAAAGTCCAACTATCGAAATTACGATACCCAGGTAAAATGGATAAGGAGTTATCCCATATTTCTGCGCGATAAAACCTGTAAGTAAAGCCACCACACCAACGGCGAAATATCCTGCAAATTCATTTATACCCATTGCAGTGCCGCGATTTCTTTCACCTACCAGGTCTATTTTCATCACAACGGTACTACTCCAGGTTAATCCCTGATTAATCCCTAAAAGTATATTTGCAAAAACGACCCAATTCCATGAAGTTGCATTCATTAAAATAAAAGGGATAGGTAGGGCGAATAGCCAGCCCAGAACAAGTAAATTTTTTCTTCCCCATTTATTGGCAAGCTTACCCGTAAAGTAATTTGTTAGTGCTTTGGTTATTCCAAAAGCAACAATAAATGATAAGATGGCGGTATTGGAACCTACACCAAATTCAGATTCTGCAAATTTTGGGAAAATGGTCCTTTCCAGGCCAACCATACCTCCAACGAAAGCATTTACAATAACAAGAATGGTGAATTGTGACCAGTTTTCCCGTAGGCCAAGTTTAATATTATTAGTCATTTTCGTTTTTGGTCTGAGGTAAGAGGAAATTATACAATTGATCGATAATAATGGGATGTCAAGAGAATTCCGAATCTACAAGAAAAGGATTATTTTTCTTACTTATTTCTTATAGGCAATTTTCAAGAAAATCACTCACTCCAGTTAAGCGGTACCGCCGCGACAGCCGGATGTACTTTATCTGCTAACATACTCGTCAATGCCTTATCATCCAAAGATTCTTGCTCCTTTTTTAATGCCTCCCAAAGATTCTCTAATGCTGAAATTCCTGCTTCGTCATATATTTTGCCTGCTGCCACGTGCAACCTGCATTGATACCAGCC
>CBDTXN010000280.1:0-2463 GCA_965364455.1 uncultured Flavobacteriaceae bacterium | reverse complement strand
AAGGGCAAATACAAACAGAAATATCACCGTTGCTCCAATATATGCCGGAGCACCTACAAAAGGCTGATCTCCCCAATAGGTTGGTGCTCCTTCAGTAAAACCTTCTGCCTGAACAGGAGAGGCTCCAATCTCTCTTAAAGCCTTATATAGATTGGAATCTTTCCCAATATTTTCAGAACTACCACCGCCCATAAACCTGGGCACCATGAGATCAAAACTTTCCATGATCCCGTAGCTATATTCGGTGATATAGTTATAGCTCAGGCCGGTACTTTTCTTTGGACCTCCATTCGGTTCAATAGTAAGATTAGATTCACCCCGGGTACTAAATTGGGTATATTCACTGGTAGCCAATAAATTGGTCGCATTGGCAGCGATTGCCAAAACCACAGCTACCACCATCACCCCAAGAGATTTTAAATACCTGGGCAACATTTTCTTTCGGTAGGCATCTACCAGGTAAGCAATTCCCAATACGATCACCAGAAGTAATAAATAATAGGTCATCTGGAAATGATTGGCCTGAATTTCTAGTGCCATGGCTACGGTAAGCAATAAGAAACTCCAGATATTCCTGTTTCTGAAGATCGCGATAATACCAGCAAGAACCATGGGCATATAAGCTATAGCGTGTGCCTTGGCATTATGACCAACTCCTAGAATTATGATTAGATAGGTGGAAAAACCAAAGGCGACAGATCCGAGAAATGCCAGTTTATAATCCACCTTCATACAAAGGAGTAAAATATAAAATCCTATAAAATAAAGGAAAAGGTAATCTGCAGGCCTGGGTAAAAATCTCAAAAGACTATCCAGTTTCTTTACATAATTATGAGGATAATATGCTCCAAGCTGGTAAGTAGGCATCCCACCAAAGGCAGCATCTGTCCAGTAAGGCTCCTCCCCGGTTTCATCCCTGAATTCGTTTTGCTCCTGAGCCATCCCGATATATTGAATAATATCACTCTGGTAAATTTCTTTACCCTGAAGTACGGGATTAAAATAAAATAAGGATAATAAGATAAAACCTGCCAGAACCAGCAGGTGAGGTAAGAATTTCTTCAATTTAGCCATTAATCGGACTTTTGATTTTAAACCACAAATTCTGTGTAAAACAAAGCGCTAAATAAAGGCTTTGCTAAAATCCGAAATTAATCAATTTCTTCGTAATCGATATATTCACCAACATTTTTATTGGAATGCTTTCCGTTTTTAGGCTTCTTATCTATGGTAACTTTACCTTCTTTATTCTGTGGGCGCTGAGCACCACCAAATTGTTGGTTGAATTGTTTCTCAAATTTCTGTCCCATTTTTTTCATGAACCATTTAAGGATCAAAGGGCCAAAAAACCGAAGTAATATTTTAAGACCAAAGTATACTAACAGGACGATCAGTACCGTTTTTAATACTCCGGAAAGTGATGCTTCTAACATTCTAATTCTTTTTGCAAAAATAAAAAGAAGCCGCCACAATCGGGGAAGCTTCAGCTATAAAATTATAATAAATCTTATATCTTTGAAAGAACCAACCCAAACAACTATGCGTAATACAGCCATACTTAGCCTATTCCTAATTATAGCTACAAATCTTCACGCTCAATATACCGAAACTATCAATTCTAACAGACCAGGACAATCCCAGGGAGCTTTTGCTGTTGGAACAAACGTAATTCAACTGGAGTCAGGTCCATATTTTGGAAATGAAAACCATTCAGGTTTGGGTACAGACGCAGACCTATGGGGAGTAGATTTCCAGTTGAGATATGGTTTGCTTTTTGAAAGCCTTGAAATAAACTTAACCGGTTCCTTTGAATCTCAGAATATCTTTAGAGAATTCCTTGGCGTAGCTTCAGAATCAACTATCAGAAATTTCAAAACCAATACTATTGGCGCCAAATATCTCATCTTTGACCCGTACAAGAGCCTGGAAGAAGACAAGCCAAATCTTTATAGCTGGAAAGCTAATCAGCGCTTTAAGTGGAAAAAACTTATCCCGGCCATTTCGATCTATGCAGGAGCTAATTTTGCTTTTGGGGATAATCCATATTTATATGAAGGTGAAGGAAAATTTAGCCCCAAGGCAGCAATTATTACTCAAAATAACTGGGGAAGATGGGTATTGGTAATGAACCTGATCGCAGATAAGCTAACGGAAGATTACAGATCTTATACCGGTATAATTACAGTAACTCATACACTTACTCCAAACCTCGCTGTATTTGGCGAATTTCAGTCGATTAAGAGTGATATTTATGCTGATGATATATTGCGTGCCGGTGGAGCCTTTTTATTTGGAGATGACCTTCAGGTGGATGTTTCCGGACTAGTCAACTTTAAAGACACCCCTTCAAAATGGCAGGTAGCAGCGGGTGTTTCCTATAGGTTTGATCTACATAAAGTAGATGAATTCCTGGAAGAATCTAATGAAGGAAACAAAAGAAGACAAAGAAGTGAAGAACTGAAT
>CBDTXN010000279.1:0-2472 GCA_965364455.1 uncultured Flavobacteriaceae bacterium | reverse complement strand
GTTTGCTGGCAGAGACCAAGCACTTTCAGGTCGATTGCAAGTGTATTGCGTTCGCCGCTCTCCAGGGCATAATCGAGGCTGTCAAGCACGGAGGAGAAGGCTTCATCCCAGCGTTTTTCCGAAGCGAGCAGCCGGGCGGAGTAGTGGCCACAACGAGCGATGCCACGGTGGTATTCGGCTGCGATAAATCTTTCCCGCGCGGCAGCGTAGTGCTTCAGCGCCGCCGCTGCTACTACCTGGTTCGCAAAACGCCCGGACAATAAGATCTAGAACTTCATCGCTACCATTACCTAAAAGAATATTTTTTGCCGGTACATCTCTGAATTCTGCAAGCTTCTTCTTAACCTCAGATTGTTGAGGATCTGGATACCTGTTGAGTCCATTCTCATTTGGATTTTCATTGGCATCTAAAAAGATCATATCCTGACCCTGAGTCTTATATTCATCCCTTGCTGAAGAATATGGCTTTAGATTCGCAACATTGGAACGAACCAACCTGGTTAAATCAAACTCTTTCATTTATTCTAAATCTTTTAATCTTAGCCTTACAGCATTTTTATGCGCCTGTAATCCTTCCGCTTCCGCTAATAATTCTATTGATGGTCCAATAGCTTTTATACCTTCTTCAGAAATCTTTTGAAAAGTGATAGTTTTCATAAAGCTATCTAGATTAACCCCGCTGTACTGCTTGGCATATCCATTTGTTGGTAAAGTATGATTGGTACCCGATGCATAATCTCCCGCACTTTCAGGGGTGTAATTCCCAATAAATACAGATCCTGCATTACGAACTCCTTGAATAAAATAATCTTCATTTTCTGAACAGATAATAAAATGCTCAGGCCCATATTCATTGATCATCTCAAGAGCCTCCTCGTTAGATTTAACCAGTATAAGTCTGGAATTTTCAATTGCTTTTTCAGCTATTGCCTTTCTTGGAAGATCTGAAATTTGTCTTTCTAACTCCACAGAAACCTTCGTCACGAGTTCTTTTGAAGTCGTAACCATGATCACCTGGCTATCTTTTCCATGCTCGGCCTGGCTTAAGAGATCTGAAGCAACATATGAGGGATTTGAAGAATCATCGGCAAAAACTAATAATTCTGAAGGGCCAGCCGGCATATCGATAGCTACCTGGTATTTCGTAGCCAGTTGCTTGGCAACGGTCACAAATTGATTTCCTGGACCAAATATCTTATAGACCTGAGGCACACTCTCTGTTCCAAAGGTCATAGCTCCAATCGCCTGAATCCCGCCAACTTTAAATATTTGGGTTACCCCACATAATTCAGCGGTATATAATATTGCAGGATTTATCTTCCCTTCTTTATCAGGCGGTGTACAAAGAATGATCTCCTCACAACCTGCTAACCTTGCAGGAATTGCCAGCATCAGTATTGAAGAAAATAGTGGCGCAGTTCCCCCGGGGATGTAAAGCCCTACCTTTTGTATAGCTTTCTTTTCCTGCCAGCAACTTACACCGTCGGTAGTTTCAACACTTATCTTTTCTGTCTTTTGAGCAAAGTGGAATTTCTCAATATTGGATTTTGCCAATTTAATAGCCGACTTTAATTCCTCTGAAATCCCCTTTTCTGCTTCTTTTACTTCAGATTCAGAAACTTTAAGGTTATCTATCCTTATCCCATCAAAAAGCTCAGTATACTTGGCTACGGCAGCATCACCTTTTACCTTGATCTCGTCGAAGATCTGGTTAACCGTTTGTTCGATCTCAGCCACAGTCTGAGTAGGTCTTTTAAGGATCTCAAACCATTCTTCCCGGGAAGGATTTATATACTTATTCATAATTCGAATTTTCTTCAGTTAATTAAATTACCATTTTTTCAATTGGGGCAACCAGAATACCTTCGGCGCCGTAGTTTCTTAACTCATCTAGAACCTCCCAGAAGCGCTCTTCATTGATTACGGTATGAACGGAACTCCAACCTTCTTCAGCAAGCGGCAATACAGTAGGACTTCTCATTCCCGGCAGTAACTTAATGACGTCTTCCAGCCTATCATCAGGCACATTCATAAGTATGTATTTTGAAGTCCGAGCATTAAGTACAGACTTCATTCTGAATTGCAGCTTTTCCAGAATAGCTTTTCTTTCTTCAGATATTTGAGGAGAAATTGCCAGAACCGCCTCACTTTTAAGCATTACCTCCACTTCCTTCAATCCATTTTTAAATAAAGTACTTCCACTTGAAACAATATCGCAAATTGCATCTGCCAGCCCAATATTTGGAGCTATTTCCACAGAACCGTTAATAATATGTAAATCGGCTGAAATACCTTTTTCTTTTAAGAACTCATTCACCGTGTTAGGATAAGAAGTAGCGATCTTTAATCCATCCAGATCTTTAATTCCTTTGTAGTTAAAAGATTTAGGAACCGCAAGTGATACCCGGCACTTAGAAAACCCAAGCTTTTCCCCCTGAATAATATCCTGTCCCTTTTCAATAAGGACATTTT
>CBDTXN010000278.1:0-2488 GCA_965364455.1 uncultured Flavobacteriaceae bacterium | reverse complement strand
GGATCATTACCATGCCTAATGGTAATGTTTCCAATAGCGATGTGGATAACCGAACCATGGAAAGATACCGGAGAATAGATCTAAACCTTAAATTTTCCTTTGATGAGGATATTGATAAATTGAGACCTATCATTATTGCAGGGATGCAGAAACATCCGAAACTCGCTTCCCATCTACCGGTAGATGTCTGGTTAGATGAAATTGGAGAATACCAGATGAAAATAAAAGCGAGGTGCTGGGTAGAATCTGTTGAATACTGGCCGGTATATTGGGAACAATTAGAAGCCGTCAAGAAAGAACTGGACCGGGAAGACATTAAGATACCAATTCCGAAACATCAGATATACAAAGAAGAGGTTGCTCAAATTTCATCTGGAAACATGGGTGTCAATTAGGGAAGACTGAAATTATTAAGCTCATAGAGAGATATTTTTCCAATAAGCGGAACATCTAAGCTATTGTTAACTGTGAATCTTCGTCGCAAATAAAATCAGATATTTGTCAAAAACCATACAGGCGGTAGTTTTTCAATATTAATTATGCAAAAGAAAGTGTTAGCCATTGTTGGTGGTGGTCCCCGGGGCCTTGCCGCATTAGAAAATCTCTTCAAAGAAATTTCATCTAAGAAAACTGCAATAGATTTTGAAGTGTTCTTATTCGAAACTTCAAAGTATCTGGGTACGGGAAAAGCCTGGGATCTGGATCAGCCGGATTCTAACTGGATCAATATTTCAGATTTTGCGCTTCAGGAACTTGAGGGCCGGGTGAAAATTTCATTCGATTCATTTAATATACCTTCTTTTCCTTCCTACCGGGATCGGTGCGTTGCTAATGGTTTTCAAAAGGTTTCAAAAAAAGATAAGGATGTTTACCCGCCGCGAAGTGTTATGGGGACTTATCTGAATGAGCGTTTCAATAGTATTTTTGATATTTTGAAGGAGAATAATCTGGTCAGTCATTATTCAGAAGAAATTGTAGAAGTTCAGAAGAACGAAAATAAAATAAAACTTATTTCTACGGAAAGCACTTATGAGGTAGATGAATGTCTATTAACTATAGGGCATCAGCCACCAGAACTTTCCGAAGAATCGAAAGCCTGGAAACATCATGCTGAAGGTAAGGAATGTGTTTATATTCATGATCCATACGAGTCTTCAATTGTAGACAATAACTGGGATCATGATCAAATAGCGATCAAAGGTTTCGGACTCTCCATGATCGATATTTGCAGAATGCTGACTACCTGCCGCGGAGGCGAGTTCAGAGAAAAACCTGATTCGAAATTCCTGAAATATATCAAAACCGGTGATGAGGTAAAGATCTTTCCATTTAGCCTGGATGGCCTGCCGGTTGTTCCGAAACCCTATGGCAGGAAGGTAGATTCCTTATTTCAGCCTTCGAAAAGACAGGAGAAACATTTTCAATTGGAAATAGAAAACCACCTGGTAGATGCCGAAAAGATCGAAAATATAGATTTTTTAATTTCAGCCTTTGCCAGCATAGCTGCTGAAATATATTCGGAAATGGAAACACCTTATTCAAGTGATAGCTTTGAAAGGGAAGAGATAGAAAAGCTGATAAGGGATTGGCTGAAAGACATGGATACCAAACATGCTTTGATCCTGGATACCGGGATGCCGGTAAGGGATTATATGGAAAAAACAGTGGCCATGGCCTATGGCGAATCTGCTTTCAGTCTCGATTATGCTGTAGGGCAGATCTGGAGGCAGCTTCAACCAACCATGTACCGATTATTTGCACATTCCGGCTTAAAAGGTGAGGTTATTAAACAGGTTGTAGACCTCGATGAAAGCACTAAACGATACTCCTATGGTCCTCCCGTTGAAAGCATCCTGCAGTTGCTCGCCTTAATGGATGCCGATATTCTGGACCTGCGATTTATTAAGGACCCGGAAACCGAAATCCATGAAAAAGGATGGGAACTTAAAAAGGATAATGAGTCCATCGTGGCCAATGTGATGATCAATTCAATTCTGGCAGGACCAGATATTGAAAAAATGGATAGCCCGATCATTGAAAATTTGAAAAAGAATTTTCAATTTGAACAGGTGGAAAGCGGACTGGGTATGGCAACCAATTCTGATGGATCAATCCTGATTGAAAATCAAAATTCAAAACTTCCTGTGGCTGTATTGGGAAGAAATTCCAAAGGCAGTATCCTGGGAACAGATGCGATCCTGGAATGTTTTAGTCCGGAGATCGAAGTCTGGGCCCGGGGAGTAGTAGAAAGGATCAGCTGATTTATACCCGGAATTATTTAATAGTCCTGGAATAGCTTAAACACAAACCGGTCTTAATAATTGTCTCTGAAAAGCTTCTAAGCTATCGCCTGCCTCTATAGGACATCCTGATTCTATCAGTGCACGTTCCAACGCACTCAGTACTACTAAAAGATCATTAGAAGAAACCGATCCCATATGGCCTATCCTGAAATAGGAGGTTTTTAGTTCCGGTAGTAATCCTCCCG
>CBDTXN010000277.1:0-2491 GCA_965364455.1 uncultured Flavobacteriaceae bacterium | reverse complement strand
AACTTTAGAGCCTTCACCTCCTACAAAAAGAACGGGAAGCTTTTTAAAAAATTTCACTCCCAGGTCTGGATATTCAAAATCATCTAACAGTTCTGGACAATTCTGAAGAAGATTAAAAAAGAACATCCTAAGATCTGTAGGTCCTTTTTCAAGTATATCCACATAGTCCTTAAAAGGAATTCTTTTGGCAATTCCGTGAGAATTCTGCCTTCCTTTTGCAGGTTTACCGTCATACAAAGGCACCACCACATCTCCTGCTTTTTCCCTGAAGTATTCAAAACTCCATTTCTTAAATGCAGGCCAGTTTTCAGTTAGATCTTCAATAATTACCGGCTTTTTCGGAATAAAATATTCTTTCAAAAAGTCTTCTTTAGAAAGATCTCTTCGTCTTGGAATATTTTGAAGATCAAGTTTCAATTATCTCTATTTAAAGGCTAGGCCTTCGTTTTGGCTTTTTGCTGAGCTTCAAGATTTCTATCAATCTTATGAGCCGGACGGGACCATTTTGGCTTCTCCCCCTGCGCCTGATATTGTGAATTTTCAGCATCTATACTTTCCGGCTGAGATTTCTTTTCGAATGCCTTCTGAGGGTTTAACCCAAGCATTTTAAACATTTCCATATCCTCATTCACATCAGGGTTTGGAGTTGTAAGAAGTTTATCCCCGGCAAAAATTGAATTTGCTCCAGCAAAGAAACACATCGCCTGGCCTTCTCTGCTCATTTGAGTTCTCCCGGCTGAAAGTCGTACCTGAGTTTCTGGCATTACAATTCTTGTAGTAGCAACCATTCTTATCATATCCCAGATCGGCACCGGCTTTTGCTCCTCTAAAGGTGTCCCTTCAACAGGTACTAAAGCATTTATAGGTACAGATTCTGGCTGAGGATTTAAAGTGGAAAGAGCTACAAGCATCCCCGCACGATCGGCTTCGCTTTCCCCCATTCCTATGATCCCGCCGCTACAAACGGTGACATTGGTTTTTCTAACATTTCCTATCGTATCCAGCCTGTCCTGGTAACCACGAGTTGAAATAACCTCTTTATAATATTCTTCTGAAGAATCAAGGTTATGGTTATAGGCATAAAGCCCGGCCTCAGCTAATCGTTGCGCCTGGTTCTCGGTAAGCATTCCCAAAGTACAGCAAACTTCCATTTCCAGTTTATTGATGGTCCTAACCATCTCCAGCACATTATCAAACTCCTCACCATCCTTTACATTTCTCCATGCGGCACCCATACAAACACGAGAACTTCCGGAAGCCTTTGCTCTTAGAGCCTGCGCTTTAACCTGGTTCACGCTCATAAGATCATTTCCTTCCAGATCTGTATGATAGCGCGCTGCCTGGGGGCAATACCCACAATCTTCAGGACAACCACCTGTTTTTATAGAAAGCAGAGTAGAAACCTGTACAGTATTTGGGTCGTGATGCTCACGGTGAATAGTAGCTGCTTCATAAAGCAACTCCATAAAAGGCTTATTATATATTTCGAGGATCTCTTCTTTGGTCCAATCGTGTTTTAGTGCCATGTAATTTGATTTGTATTCAAAAATAAAGAAAACTGAGGTTTAAAAAGGAATGCTTCCCTAAGTTTTATAAACGGGGAAGCTAACAATTTTTATTTTCTTCCAATTAAAATTGAAACGGCATTTCCTCCAAAGCCTACAGAATTCACCAATATATTCTCAAGTCTTTCTGGTTTTTGCTGAAATTCTGAAAAAGGAACCGGTAGAAACTGCTGATGCTGAAGCATCAAAACTGCCATTTGAAGACTCAGTATTCCTGATGCAGCAAAACTATGCCCTGTTTTCCATTTATTGCTGGTCATCGCCGGTAGTTTATCAGAAAATAGTTTTTTTACGGCATTCACCTCCGAAAGATCTCCACCAATAGTTCCGGGAGCATGCATCACCACGGCATCAACATCACATAAATCATGATCTCCAATAGCCATTTTCATAGATTTCTGCAGACATTTTCCGTTTTTAGAGAGTGAGGCTCCATGCTTTAATTTTTCATTCGCGTAGCCAATACCTTTTATCTTCGCTAATGAATTGGCTTCAGAAGCGCTCAGGGAAACTATTCCCGCTGCTTCGCTAAGGATCATGGTATTTCCTGATTTATTCATGTCTAAAGCACGGCAGGGAAAATCATTCTTTTCACTAGCATAGATCTTCATCGCTTTCATCTGGGCCAAAGTGAATCCGGTAAGAGGCGCTTCACTTCCACCGGCAAGGAAACTTTCGGCCATTCCGCTTTCCAGCCAGGCAATGGCATTTAAAACCGAATGCATTCCGGTTGAACAGGTGACACTATGCGAAAACTCCGGTCCATTTAACTGTAGATCCTGAGCCACCCATGAAGAAATGTTTCCAAGTGTGGTAGAAGGTGAACTATAAGTTGACGACCTGCCACGGGCAAGATATTCAGCATGATAGTGTTCGAAAAGCCCGGTAGCTCCTCTACTACTTCCAATATTAGTACCTGCATCCCT
>CBDTXN010000276.1:0-2534 GCA_965364455.1 uncultured Flavobacteriaceae bacterium | reverse complement strand
ATTCCTCGACCAGTTTTTTGGCCAGATCCCATTGCTTCTCTGTACTTGGGGTTGATTCGCTTTTGGGATCGCTTTGTGTATCTATCTTTACGTAACTGATAAATCTATCAATTATATGCTGCTTATTGGTCATTGTGGGTTAGATTTAATGCAAAAATACATATATAGCGCCCTGCTTCAAAACCTTTTAAGTTTTCATATAGATTTTTCCTAATTCCTCCTATTTTTGCATAAACCTAGCTGAAAATGTATAAATCACTTATAAGGCCTACACTTTTTAAATTCGATCCCGAAGAAGTCCATTATTTCACCTTTAGTTTTTTAAGAAAGATTTGTAAAATTCCTGGCGCCACTTCAATCTTGAAATCAAAATTTCAGATGGAAGATCCCAGGCTGGAAAGAGAAGTTTTCGGGTTGAAGTTTAAAAACCCAGTAGGGCTCGCGGCAGGTTTCGATAAAGACGCAAAACTCTATAAGGAGCTTTCCTCACTTGGTTTTGGATTTATAGAAATTGGAACGGTTACTCCAAAGCCACAACCCGGAAATGAAAAGAAGAGGCTTTTCAGGTTAAAAGAAGATTCAGCTATCATAAACCGCATGGGTTTTAATAATGAAGGTGTGGAAGCTACGGTTGCGCGTTTAAAAAAGAACAAGAATGTGCTAATTGGCGGTAACATTGGGAAAAATAAAGTGACCCCTAATGAGAATGCTGTTGATGACTATGTATTTAGTTTCAATGCTCTTTTTGATCATGTGAATTACTTCGTGGTTAACGTAAGCTCTCCGAATACTCCGAATCTAAGGGAATTGCAGGATAAAGAGCCACTAAAAAAATTGCTGAATACACTTCAGGAGTTAAATTCGAAAAAGTCTGAACCGAAGCCGATACTTTTAAAGATAGCTCCAGACCTTACCGATGATCAGCTAATGGATATTATAGACATAGTAAAAGAAACAGGTATCGCCGGGGTGATTGCTACAAATACTACAATTTCACGAGAAGGCCTTAAGTCTGATAATAAAGATGAAATGGGGGGGCTTAGTGGTAAACCTCTCACCAAAAGATCTACTGAGGTTATTAGGTTCCTTTCAGAAAAAAGCGGCAAGGCATTTCCAATAATAGGAGTAGGAGGTATCCATACAGCCGAAGATGCGATCGAAAAACTTGAAGCAGGAGCCAGTCTCGTACAGTTATATACCGGATTTGTTTATGAAGGTCCTGCTCTTATTAAGGCGATTAATAAAAAGATACTGGAGAAAGGTCTGTAATTAATGCTAGACCAGATAATCCCATTTTTAACCGCTTCTATACTTCTTACATTTTCTCCCGGGCCAGATATCATTTACGTTTTGGTAAGGTCCATGGCCTATGGGTATAAGCAGGGAATAGTAACTGCATTAGGGCTTGTAAGCGGAATTTTGATCCATACCAGTTTAGTGTCATTCGGGGTTTCAGCGGTAATTCGACAGTCTGAAAATATCTTTCTTTTTATTAAGATTCTGGGAGCTTTATATCTGTTATATCTGGCGTACCAGGTTTATAGAAGTGATGCTAAAATTGCCTTTTCTTCTGAAGGGATTCAGGATAGAAGTATGTTCAACCTTTTCAGGCAGGGCTTTATAATGAATGTTCTAAATCCAAAAGTTGGGATTTTTTTCCTGGCCTTCTTTCCTGGTTTTCTGTGGGAACCAAATGGGAATACTATTCCCCAGTTCTACCTACTCGGATTGATCTTTATGCTTCAGGCTTTAGCGATATTCAGTTTAGTGGCAATCCTGGCAGATAAGATCTCAAAGTACATTAAGTCTCACCCAAAATCTGGTTTCTTCCTCAAATGGATGCAGGTGGTAGTTTTTATTTTAATCGCAGTACTTATCTTAATTTAGGTCTTTAAAAAATCCTTACCTGTCAAGCTCAATTTGGCTGTTAATATTTAGTATTAGCAATAAAACTATATTCTTTTTCCATTTTCCTTAAAATGCTATCTTTGGCCGTATGGGTAAAGTGAAACTTATCGAATGTCCCAGGGACGCTATGCAGGGTATCAGGGAATTTATTCCAACAGAGAAAAAGGCTCAATATATTCAGGCTCTTTTACGTTGTGGATTTGATACCATAGACTTCGGAAGTTTTGTTTCCCCTAAAGCTATTCCCCAGATGAAAGATACTGCGGAGGTTCTTTCTAAACTTGATCTTTCAAAAACCACGAGTAAACTGCTGGCTATTGTTGCCAATACCCGGGGAGCACAGGATGCTTCACAATTCGAGGAGATCGATTACCTGGGGTATCCTTTTTCTATTTCTGAAAATTTCCAGATGCGTAATACGCATAAAACTATTGCTGAATCTGTTGAGGTTTTGCAGGAAATTCTGGATATCGCCCATAAGACTGATAAAGAAGTGGTGGCCTATTTAAGTATGGGCTTCGGAAACCCTTACGGTGATCCATGGAATGTGGAGATAGTAGGGGAGTGGACCGAGAAACTTTCAGCAATGGGAGTTAGTATCCTGTCTTTATCTGATACCGTTGGTA
>CBDTXN010000275.1:0-2548 GCA_965364455.1 uncultured Flavobacteriaceae bacterium | reverse complement strand
CACCACCAAGGTGAGCCAGGTGACCTCCTGCATTCCCCATAGGAATCTGCATAATATCGACAATTCCCCGGCATGCTGCGATCCACCAGAATTTTATACTTCCAATAAGCATCAATCTAACTCTCATGTTCGGAATATGTGAGGCGATACCAATTAAAACAGCCATCACTCCGGCAGAGGCTCCCATCAAATAAGACCTTCCGGTTCCCTGGAATGCAGGGAAAAGATTATAGCTAAGCATATATACCAAGGCTCCGATAATAACTCCTAAGAAATAATAATTCAGTAGGCGTTTCGGACTGAAATAATTCAGGAAATAAATTCCAGAAAAATAAAGGATCAGCATATTTGAGAGTATATGCCAGATTCCGCTATGTAAAAAGGAATAGGTAATTATAGACCATGGCTTCAGAAGAAATTCCATAGGTTCTTTTGGAAAAACGAACCATTCCAGCAGGAAGTCTGAAGGCAGCTGGAAAAGATAAGCCAGCGTTCGTAGCAGAAAGAACACAATAAAGACCAGCACATTGATCGCAATGAGCTTTTCTGTGACCGTAGCGGTCTGGATCTTATATCTAATTCTATCTGAAGACTTCATTAATACCAGCGATTATCATTAAACTGATTCTTCTTCCAGTAATACATCATTATAAAGCCGAATAATGCACCTCCAACGTGAGCAAAGTGTGCAATGGATCCGCCAAAGATTGAATAACCGGTAACTCCTGAAAACAAATCTAAGGCAATTAATCCGGGAATAAAATACTTAGCCTTAATTGGTACCGGTACAAATAATAAAAATAATTGCACATTCGGAAACATCATTCCAAAAGCCACTAAAATACCATATATCGCCCCGGAAGCTCCAACGGCAGGATTTGCAAACGCCTGCAACATAGACCTTAAAGTATCCTGATCTGCTCCGCTAGGGATCCTGAACTGATTGGTGGCATAGGCTTCCTGAGCCCAGGTAGATATCTCCTGTGGTGTCCATCCTAATTCAAGCAATCCGTTGAATCCTTTCTGATAAGCATAAAAATTAACCAATGTATGTAAGATAGCAGCACCTATACCCGCAGAAAAATAAAAGAACAGGAATTTTTTCTGGCCCAGCATCTGTTCTATGGGACTACCAAAAGCCCAAAGCGCGTACATGTTAAAAAGGATATGCATAAACCCACCGTGCATAAACATATGAGTAAATAACTGCCAGAAATGAAAATTGGGATTTTTAATAAACCACAGAGCGAAATATTCATAAGCAACATCACCAATTAACTGGCTTCCTATAAAGAATATTACGTTGATTATAAGTAAAACCTTTACGGTTTCGGTCATTCTTCCCATCAGGCAAATTTTTTATCAAGTTCATCGACCGATAAGGTAGTGAACACGGTTTTATTAAAAGGATTAACTGCCGGCTCTTTGCAGGCAAATAATCTATTTACAATATGTTGTTGTTCTGCTGAATTCAAAAGAGTTCCTGAACGTACCGCCATGGATTTTGCAAGCGATTTCGCCAATAGATCGGTTTGAGAAAATCCATTATCCGGCACATCTTTTTCAAAATCGGCCAGTAATTGTTCCAGAAGGATTTCGACTTCACTTTCTGAAATTAGCGTTGGAATTCCAGTGATCTCCACCTCATTCTTGTTGATCTCAGAAAAGATAAATCCAGTTTGTTCGAGTGATTCCCTGATCTCTTTCAACATCTCAACTTCATGACTATTAAATTGAAGTTTTAGAGGAAATAGAAGCTGCTGACTTACTGCAGATGAGACAGTTATATTCTTAAGTAATTCTTCATAAAGAACTCTTGTATGAGCTCTATGCTGATCTATTACTAAGATCCCACTCTTTAAAGTGGATACTATATATTTCTTTTGAACCTGAAAAGTAGACTTTTCTGTCTGCTCCTGTTTTGCTCCAAATAAATTACCAGTTACCTCTTCGCTCTCGAATTCTATCTGTCCAACATCGATATCTGTATCGGTTTCAGATTGCATTCCAGAATAAAGACTTTCCCATTCGGGCTGCCTGTCTCTCTTATAGCTTCCTCCACCACCTGAAAATGGTGATTTTGGGGCAGATTCCTGCTGAAAAGGATTAAAATTACGATCTACTTCTACCTGAGGTACATCTGCTTCCTTATTTTTATAATCATAAGGCGTATCCAATTCAGAATCCCTTTCAAAATCCAGCATAGGAGCTACATTGAATTGTCCTAAACTATGTTTGATAGAACTCTTAAGAATAGCATATAAAGCATGCTCATCATCAAACTTGATCTCAGTCTTTGTAGGGTGGATATTTATATCTATAGACTTGGGATCTACCTCAAGGTATAGAAAGTAACTAGGGTAATTTTTCTCTTTAAGCAAACCTTCAAAAGAAGCTACTACCGCATGGTTGAGATAAGGACTTTTAATAAACCTGTTGTTTACAAAAAAGAACTGCTCTCCGCGGCTCTTTTTGGCAAATTCCGGTTTGCCTACAAAGCCCGAAATTTTTACAATTTCAGTATCCTCCTCTACCGGGACTAGCTTTT
>CBDTXN010000274.1:0-2553 GCA_965364455.1 uncultured Flavobacteriaceae bacterium | reverse complement strand
TGAAATATTCTAAAGAGGTCAAAACTGCCCTGCTAGCTATTATCGCAATAGTGCTTTTAATTTTCGGTTATAGTTTTCTTAAAGGGGAAAACCTGCTTGACAATAGTAGAATCTTTTATGCAGTCTACGATGATGTAGAAGGGCTATCTCCTTCTTCTGAGGTTACAATTAATGGGTTAAAGGTGGGACAGATAAAAGGGATCGATTTCCTGAATAGTTCCGGGGATCTTCTAGTGACCTTTACCGTAAAGAACGATTTTAAATTTTCCAGAAATAGTGAAGCTCAAATTTATGGAGGTGGTATTATTGGCGGTAAGTCATTAGCCATCGTTCCAAAATATGATAAGAATGTTGATTGGGCTAAATCTGGAGATACCTTATCTGGCGGAAAAGAAGAGGGTATTATGGAACTGGTGAATGACAGGCTTACTCCACTTCAGAATAAGCTGGAAGGTACTATCGTTAGCGCAGATTCTATGCTTACCGCGATCAACCAGATCCTTGATGATTCTACCAGGAATAATATTCGTGGAACCTTCAAAAACCTTGATGCTACCGTGGCTTCATTCCAGGTGACTGCAAACGAGTTACAGGGAATTGTTCAGGGTAATTCAGAAAAACTGGACAGAACCTTTACCAATCTGGATGAGATGTCTGGAAATTTCAATAAGTTCTCAGACACCCTTACCAATATGAACATTAGCAAGATAACAACCGATCTTGAGAAAGTGATCGCAGATTTCGAATCGATCTCAGATAAGCTGAATAATGGTGAAGGGACGGCAGCGAAACTTATAAACGATGATGCTGTTTATAATAATTTAGACAGAGCAACCAGACAGTTAGAAGAATTGCTTCAGGATGTTAAACTAAATCCTAAGCGATATGTACACTTCTCAGTATTTGGTAAAAACCCAGGTTCTTACGATCCTCCGAAAGATTCTTTAAAATAACCAACCATGCAAATTGTTGCGCAAATTCTATTTGTAATTGTCCTAGTGGCAGGAATTGGCTTTTTTGCCAGAAACATTAAACGTGTAATCAGGAATATTAAACTTGGAAAAGAAGTAGACCGTTCTGATAATCCAGGTGAGAGATTTGCCAAAATGGCGAGGGTAGCCATGGGGCAAAGTAAAATGGTAAAACGACCTATTGCCGGAATACTGCATATTGTTGTTTATGTTGGTTTTATAATCATAAATATTGAAGTACTGGAGATCGTTATTGACGGGATATTTGGTACACACCGTATTTTTTCATTTTTGGGAGGATTTTACGATGTTCTTATTTTTAGCTTTGAGATCCTGGCATTATTGGTATTTGTTGGAGTTATCATTTTCTGGATAAGAAGGAATACCATAAATATTAAAAGATTTTTAAGTAGAGAGTTGAAAGGTTGGCCTAAGAATGATGCCAATTATATTCTTTATTTTGAAATGGTATTGATGATACTCTTCATCACCATGAATGCGGCAGATTACCAATTACAGCTTAATGGAGCAGATCATTATGCCTCTGAAGCTGGAATTATGGGTAGCTTTCCTGTTAGTCAGTATTTACTTCCTTTACTAGATGGACTTAGCAATGCCACTTTGATCATTATTGAAAGAGCGGCCTGGTGGTTGCATATTTTAGGGATTTTGTTTTTCCTTAATTACCTATACTATTCAAAACATTTACATATTATACTGGCATTTCCAAACGTATACCTTTCAAAATTAACCCGTATGGGTAAAATGGACAATTTGGAAGCAGTAAGGAAAGAAGTTGAGTTAATGATGGATCCTAATGCCGATCCTTTCGCTGCTCCTGCTGAAGGAGAGGATGAAGGAGAACCGGAAAAATTTGGAGCTTCAGATATATTTGACCTTAACCAGGTTCAGCTTTTAAATGCATATACCTGTACAGAATGCGGTAGATGTACCTCTGAATGTCCTGCCAACCAAACGGGTAAGAAATTATCTCCAAGAAAGATCATGATGGATACTCGGGATAGGGTTGAAGAAGTAGGGGAGATCATCAATAAAAATGGAAAATTTGAAGACGACGGTAAACAGTTGTTAGACGATTATATATTAAAAGAAGAACTTTGGGCCTGTACCACCTGTAATGCATGCGTGGAAGCATGTCCAGTGGGAATAGACCCGCTATCTATTATTCTGGATATGAGAAGATATCTGGTAATGGAGCAAAGTGCTGCACCAAACGAACTGGCCATTGCAATGACCAATATTGAAAACAATGGAGCACCTTGGCCTTATAATCAGATGGACAGATTGAATTGGGCAAAAGAAAAATAAATTTAGAATTTAAGAATTAGAAAAGAACAGCAATATGGCAGAAGCACTTAAGGTACCAACAATGGCCGAATATATGGCAGAAGGTAAAAAACCGGAAGTCCTTTTCTGGGTAGGTTGTGCCGGTAGTTTTGATGATCGTGCAAAAAAGATAACCAAGGCCTTCGTAAAATTATTACATGAGGCAGGAGTGGATTTTGCTGTGCTGGGGACTGAAGAAAGTTGTACTGGAGATCCTGCAAAAAGAGCTGGGAAT
>CBDTXN010000273.1:0-2565 GCA_965364455.1 uncultured Flavobacteriaceae bacterium | reverse complement strand
TGAGCCGAGTAGAATCCTTAAAAAGGATACTTGAATGGGGTAATATGGAGCTAAGTGAAGATGAGTTTCAGAGACAAATGGCCATGAAAAATGAAAATTACTTATCTTATGTTAATAAAATGGATGATCATGAGATCCTTCCCGGGGTGCAAAAAGTGCTGGATTATCTCATGAAAAACAAGATTCCCTTCGCCCTTGGATCTGCCAGTAAAAATGCCCGTCCAATCTTAAAAAAGATAGACCTGTACGATAAATTTGATGCAATAGTAGATGGTACAGATGTTAGTAAAGCAAAGCCAGATCCGGAAGTTTTCCTTATCGCGGCAGATAAATTAAAGGTACAACCAAAAGATTGTGTGGTATTTGAAGATTCTGTGGCTGGAGTGCAAGCTGCAAACATTGGAAAAATGACAAGCGTGGGCATTGGTGAGGAAAATGTGCTTAATGAAGCCGATTACATTTTCCCCAATTTCACGGAGATAGAACTGAATTTTATAGAAAAATTATTGAATAAAGAGAAGATATGAATCAAGATTATATAAAACCTGACGAGTGGTCTATAGTAGAAGAAAATTTTGATAAAGGACGAGTGAAATCTTCCGAAAGTTTATTCAGTATAGGAAATGGAGCCATGGGCCAACGTGCCAATTTTGAAGAACAATATTCCGGTCCCAGTTTTCAGGGAAGTTATATTGGAGGTGTTTTCTATCCCGATAAGACAAAAGTAGGCTGGTGGAAGAATGGATATCCTGAATATTTCGCAAAAGTATTAAATGCTCCTAACTGGATTGGGATTAATGTATTCGTTAATGAAGAACCTTTAGATCTTAATACCTGCGAAAAAGTTGAGAATTTTCGCAGAGAGTTGAACATGAAGGAGGGTTTTCTTGCGAGGTCATTTGAACCAACTTTACATAATGGTGTTGCAGTAGAAGTTAAGTCTGTTCGATTTCTTTCTAATGTAGATGATGAACTTGGAGCGATCAGGTTTGAAGTTACTCCATTAAGTACAGATGCTACGGTTCGTTTTGATCCATATCTTGATGGAAGTATCACTAATACAGATGCGAACTGGGAAGAGCGTTTCTGGGAACCTCTGGAAGTAAAAACTGATAATGAGAAAGGTTTTATTGTATCTAAAACTCTGAAGACAGAATTCCATGTAGGAACTTATATGAAATCTGAAATTCTGAAAGCAGGAAATAAAATTGAAATATCTCCTGAGGTAAAAACTGACGAAGACAGAGTTTCGTTTTCCTATTCAGTAGATTCTAAAAAAGGCGAAACTGTAGAAATTATAAAGTATGCCGGATATGTTACC
Source organism: uncultured Flavobacteriaceae bacterium (assembly GCA_965364455.1). GTDB lineage: Bacteria > Bacteroidota > Bacteroidia > Flavobacteriales > Flavobacteriaceae > Christiangramia. The sequence goes on along the minus strand of CBDTXN010000273.1, from coordinate 1,244 downwards.
GATATGAATCATAAGAAGTCTGATCTCATTCAGGCTGCTTCGATGGTAATTGATAAAGCTGTAAAAAGTGGTTTCGATAAACTTAGACAGGAGCAAAAAGATGCCTGGGCTGCTATATGGGAAATGGCAGATATTACCATTTCAGGAGATGTAAAGGCGCAGCAGGGAATTCGTTTCAATATTTTTCAATTAAATCAAACCTATTTAGGTAAGGACGAGAGATTGAATATTGGCCCTAAAGGATTTACAGGAGAGAAGTATGGCGGAAGTACCTATTGGGATACGGAGGCTTATTGCATCCCATTCTATATGGCTACCAAAGATCAAAAAGTAGCCAGGAAACTACTGACTTACAGGCATAATCATTTAGAAAAAGCTAAAGAGAATGCTGAGAAATTAGGCTTTTCGAATGGTGCAGCATTGTATCCTATGGTAACCATGAATGGAGAAGAAAGTCACAATGAATGGGAGATCACTTTTGAAGAGATCCACCGTAATGGAGCCATGGTATTTGCCATTTACAACTACGTTCGTTTTACCGGAGACTTTAGTTATATCCCGGAAAAAGGTCTTGAGGTGATGATCGCGATCGCCAGGTTCTGGCATCAGCGTGCTAATTTCAGCAAAGCCAAGAATAAATATGTGATCCTGGGGGTTACAGGGCCTAACGAATATGAGAATAACGTAAACAATAACTGGTACACCAATTATATCGCAAAATGGTGTATCGAGTATTGTCTAGAAATGATAGACAAAGTAAAAGACGGTTACGAAGAGGATTATGTAAGAGTGATGGGGCTTACTTCTCTTAATGAGGGTGAGCTTTCTAAATGGAAAGAAGTTGCCGAAAAAATGTACTTCCCTTATTCCGAGGAAAAAGGTGTTTATCTGCAACAGGACGGATTCCTGGACAAAGAAATTATCCCGGTGTCAGAACTTGACAAAAAACAAAGACCAATTAACCAGAAGTGGAGTTGGGACAGGATCCTTAGATCATGTTATATAAAGCAGGCAGATGTGCTGCAAGGATTTTACTTTTTTGCAGATCATTTTAGCAAAGAGGAGCTTGAGAAACATTTCGATTTCTATGAACCTTTAACTGTTCATGAATCATCACTTTCTCCTTGCGTTCATAGTATCCAGGCTGCATTATTAGGTAGAATGGGACAGGCTTATGAGTTCTATGTTCGAACTTCCAGGCTCGATCTTGACGATTATAACAAAGAGGTAGAAGAAGGATGTCA
>CBDTXN010000272.1:0-2575 GCA_965364455.1 uncultured Flavobacteriaceae bacterium | reverse complement strand
AATGTATTGAATATCAGTTTATTATAAATTTTTGATAAAATTTTAGTCTTTGATTCATAATCATTCCTGGTCGACGAGGCTCTTCTGCACATTTCCAGGAACGGGTTGATACTTATAAAAACTTGATTTAAAGGTTCCCCTACCCTGGGTAATCGACCTAAGATCTGTGGAGTAACCGTAAAGTTCAGATTCGGGAGCTATACAATTTAAGATCTGGTAATTAGCGTCGTTATCTATTCCCTGGATAATAGCCCTTCTGGATTGAAGATCGGTCATTACACTACCTACCATTTCTTCAGGTACTTTTACGGTTAGCTCTACCGTAGGTTCAAGTAGCTTAGGGTGAGCATTTAGAAAAGCTTCTCTAAAAGCGTGTGCACCGGCGATCTTAAAAGAAATATCATTTGAATCTACGGAATGCATCTTTCCGTCATAGACCATAACACGTACATCCCGTATATAAGAACCGGTTAAAGGACCTTCTTCCATAACTTCCAGAATGCCTTTCATTACTGAAGGTAAATAACGCTGATCTATTGCGCCACCCACAATACAATTATAGAATACCAGTTTTCCTCCCCATGGTAAATCTACTTCTTCCTTTCCTCGAATATTAAAACCTTCTGGTTCTTCGATCCCTTCATTCCACTGCTCGATCTTTATATGAACCTGGGCAAACTGACCAGATCCTCCAGATTGCTTCTTGTGGCGGTAGTTTGCATTTGCTGAACGTTGAATGGTCTCTCTGAATGCTATCTTTGGTTTTTCAAACGCAACTTCCAATCCATAAATATTATTTAAGATCCATTCTACAATGGCTAAATGCAATTCTCCCTGGCAGGCGACAAGCAATTGCTTACCCTCTTTGGAATAAGAAATAACAACAGTAGGATCCTGACTATGGATCTTTTTTAGTGCTTCACTTAATTTTTCTTCATCCTTATTTTTTACTGCTGAAATAGCCTTTTTATAACGTGGCTGGGGATATTGAATTGGTTTTATTTCAACTTCTTCAGCAGATAACGTATCATTTGTTTCGGTATCTTTTAATTTTAGCGTAGCTCCAATATCTCCAACGGTAAGCCTGGAGACTGAAATACGCTCTTTACCATCCATTATAAAAAGCTGGTTTAAGGTCTCAGTTTCACCAGTTCGAGAATTTATCAGTTTTTCGTTAAGCTTTACTTCGCCACTTTTTACCTTAAAAAAAGTAACCTGACCTAAATTAGGCTGATGCTCTGTTTTAAATACAAATAATACCACACGAGCATCTTTTATTGGTTTGATCTCTTTACCGTCTATCGCCGATCCAATTGGCAGATCGGCCGCTGCGGGTGCAACATTATCTATAAACCCCATTAATCTGCCACTGCCCATGTCATTGAGGGCAGATACACAAAAAACCGGGAAGAGTTCATGATTCAACATCCCGGCTTTGATTCCTTTCCTCATTTCATCTTCAGTGAGACTACTGTTTTCAAAAAATTTTTCCATCAACTCTTCATCATTCTCAGCAGCTTTTTCAACCAGTTCATTATGTAAATATTCGGCCATTTCTTTCTGGTCATCCGAAATTTTGAGTTTTTCCGGCTTCCCTCCTTCTTCGGAGAATTTATACATTTTCATTTTCAATATATCGACAATACAGTGGGCTCCGTCAATTTTTAAGGGATACTGAATTTGTACCGCATTATTACCCACCAGGTTTTTTATAGTCTTTAAACTATTTTCAAAATTAAAACCGGAATGGTCCATTTGGTTAATTACGAACAAAGTTGGTTTGCGGTAGCGATCTATATAACTCCAGATGATCTCTGTCCCTACCTCTACTCCATGCTGCCCATTTATAATAGTGAGAATTGTATCGGCTACTCTTATAGAGCTTATAACCTCTCCAATAAAGTCATCAAGACCAGGTGTGTCTATAATATTGATCTTATAATTTCTCCATTCAGTATGCAAAGGGGTGGCATAGATAGAATTTCCTTTCTCATGCTCGATTTCATGATGATCTGAAACCGTATTTTTGGTTTCTACGCTTCCGCGACGGTTTAAGAGCCCGGCTTCAAAGAGCATGGTTTCGGCTAAAGTGGTTTTACCGCTGTTGTGTGCACCAACAAATACTACATTCTTGATGTGCTTGTCATCGTATATTTTCATTGCTTAGTTATTTATGGAAATAACACAAGCAGGTACCAGATATGTAAGAATGGGTTATTAGAGTTGCAGGATCTGCCTTTTAAAGATAAGCATTATTCAAAAAAAATCAGTGTTTTTTTAAGGCTTCATGTAAACTTCTATTTCATTTATTCTGATTAATAGCAGATCACTCTGAAAATTCTTTTTTACTAAATAAAACTCCAAATGGTTCCAGTTCTTTAATGTTTAATAGTACTACAGTAATAATTCCCATAATAGGAATAGCCAGGATCATTCCAATAATTCCCCAAACCATGTTGCCAATTATTACTGCTACGATAATAAAGAAAGGATGAACATCTACCTTTTCTCCTACGACATATGGCTGGAGCACATAACTTTCAACAAATTGTGTGATGGTAAATGTTAGAGCAAT
>CBDTXN010000271.1:0-2632 GCA_965364455.1 uncultured Flavobacteriaceae bacterium | reverse complement strand
TTTCTTCAGGTATCCCTGATCTCTGGAGGCTCCCGGAATGACATCATTCTTTTTCATGGTTGGTGGAATCGTCCAGGTTGGGTTATAAATGATATAGCCAATTTCATCAGAAAAAACCGGGGTCTTCCTCACTTTTGTCCCTACCATGGTTTTATGTGTTCTTATGGTATCTCCATCTTTTACTACGGTGAGTTCGTAGTTAGGGATATTTACGATTATATAATGGTCACCAAGATCTCTGGGATACCATCTCCATCTTTCAAGGTTTATAAGGATCTGGTGAAGCCGGTCCTCTTTAGTGTAATTTAAATTTTTGATCGTAGTGTTTCCCAGTAGCCCGTCGATCTGAAGATCATGATCTTTCTGGAAATCTTTTAATGCTTGTTCTATGCTTTTATTAAAGGTTTGATTGCTGGAGTCGATTGCCTCATGGTAGTATCCAAGTTCAGATAACCTCTTTGTAATGGAAAATATTCTTTTGTCTGTTTCCCCCGGACGTATCAATTTTCCAGATGCAATTTGCGTAGCGGGAGTATTGCGCCAATCGGTTCGCTTGTATTCTGCCAAAGCGTTTTTAAGTCCCTTGTAAACTATATGATTAGACTTAATGGAATCAAGAGCCTTATCTATATTTTCTTTTGAGATCGCAGATAATAATAATTCGGTCGAATTGATCTCATTTAAGGGGCTGCCCCAGATCTGGTAGATCTCTTTAGGATTTAATTTACCTGTTGCGAGATCTTCAGATAGCCTAATAAAAGCGTCCGTAAGCAGGATTTCTAATAGGTTGTTTTCCTCTTCAGAATTTGTGTCCAGTGAACTCAGTAATTTTTGAAGTTCTTCACCATGATAATCTTCAAAAAACAAACCTTCTTCTTCAATATTTTCAATATTCCTGAAGAGATCTTCCCGTAGTTCTCTTTTTGTCCAGATTGGTTCGAAATTGTTCTCTATGTAAAAACCTGCAACCTTTTGTGGGTTGTATAATTTAGTTTCCTGCTCCTCTTTGTCTTCCAGGAAATCTTCAAGATCATCAGCATTGGTGAGGTGGGTAACCTCAGCGATCATATTCTGTGACTCGATCCCCGGACTTTCTGTTTCATCTTTACAACCAAAAATGAGGATAAGGCAGAAGGTTGTGAACAGAAGTCTGGGGTTATGCATAATTAAATTCGATTGGAGTAAGCGTAATACTACGCTCTTACATCTGAGTAAGATTTGTTCATTTCGAATTGGACTTCAGCAAATGGACATAGCGGATCGATCTTTAAATCATTTTCACGAGCATACTCCACACTTTTTTTAACTAGGCTGGAACCTATTCCCTGGTTTTCCAATTCCCGTTTAACTTCAGTATGATCAATGGTGAGTACGTTCCCTTCCTTCTTATGATAAGTTAATTCAGCGATAAGTCCTTTTTCATTCTGAATGTAGAACATTCCCCTGCTATCATTTTCCTTATGCTTTATATCCATGGTTATTTCTTAAATATGTCATCAACGATACCGTATTCAAGGGATTCTTTTGCATCCATCCAGTAATCGCGGTTAAAATCTTTCAATACTTTATCTACAGTTTGTCCGCAATTTTCTGCCAGGATCTCAGCGCTAAGATGTTTGGTTTTTAGGATCTCATTAGCGGCGATTTCAATATTTGAAGCCTGGCCTCTCGCTCCGCCACTTGGCTGATGTATCATGGCTTTGGCATGCGGCTGAGTAGATCTTCTCCCGGTGTTTCCTGCGGAAAGTAGGATAGATCCCATTGAAGCTGCCAGTCCTGTGCAAATAGTTGAAACAGGAGCCTCAAGACCCATAATGGTATCGTAGATCGCAAATCCATCGGTAACATAACCACCAGGACTATTAATAAATAACTGAATTTCACCGTCACCTTCAAGGTCAAGATATTCTAGCCTGTCGATCACATATTTGGCCGTTTTATCATTTACCTCGCCCCACATGTAGATCTTTCTCTTTTCTAATAATTTGTTGTCTATTAAATCCTGAATCTTGCCGGTTTTATTTTTCATGAAATCCATTTATGATGTGTTATTCTTTTTTAAGTCGAAGCTAAAAATATGACTATTTTAGCAGAAAACAGAATCATGGAAGTGGCATTTAACAAGATTTTAAAGGAAGATTTTGCCGAAGTTTTGCCTTACCTGAAGAAACTCCATTCAGAGCCACCAGCAGATGATGTGCTAAAGGAAAGATTACTGGAAATGTTCGATCAGAATTATGAATGTTTTGGAATTTATAAGGAGCAGCGGTTAATTGGTGTTTTTGGTCTTTGGTTTATGACCAGGCATTATGCCGGTAGATCTTGCGAGGCCGATCATATTTTTATTGAAGAAGAATTTCAGGGCAGGGGGATAGGCGCATCTATATTTGAATTTATTCATGAGTATGCGCGTTCAAAAGACTGTGAAACAATGGAGTTGAACAGTTATGTTGAAAATTTTAAATCACATAAATTTTATATGAATCTGGGCTACATAATTAGAGGTTATCATTTTTTAAAAAAGCTTTAATTTTTTTTGGATTTTGATTCCTAATCCAATTATATTTGCAGCCACAGGCGGGAGTAGCTCAGTTGGTAGAGCGTCAGCCTTCCAAGCTGAATGTCGCCGGTT
>CBDTXN010000270.1:0-2667 GCA_965364455.1 uncultured Flavobacteriaceae bacterium | reverse complement strand
GGGAATAGGAAAAATTATATGATCGCTACCTTTTTTGGGAGTATGCATTTCTCAGAAGAATTAATTGGTAAAGTTTTGAAATTGAACGAAAAGGTGAAAAATGAGAATATGGAACTAGCGATCACTCATGTAGGACGGGATAATATGGTGAAAGGTGTTTTTGAAAAATGGCAGAAAGATTATGGGATTGATGCCCATTGTTTTGGAGAATGCAGCGTACAGCAAATAGCAGATTATTTTAGACAGGTAGACTGTGGTCTAAGCACCTATCCAAAGGTTTTATTTGAAAAAAGCGGGAGTATTGCTGCTATGAAGCAAAATAATTTACCTGTGATTTTATTAAGGGAAAGTTTTCAAAAGGATGATAGAAATTTCCATTGGATAAAAGAGATCGATGATATCTCTGAATTAGGAACCTTTTTGAATGATAACAGAAAGGTTGATGCCAGAACTGATATTACGGTATCTGTTGATCAATATTTGAAAATCTTCACCTCAGAAAAATATAAAATGGCGATGTCATGAAATTTGGGATTATGGTAACTAATTATAATACATGGGAACTCACTTCCTCATGTATACAACATTGTTTGAAGTATGCCGATTCTACAATCGATCGATTCATTGTTGTGGATGATAATTCTACTGAAAAATTTGACAATCCTTTTAAAGAAGTTGATCTCATACGAAACAAGACAAACTTAGGACTCATAAAGTCTTTAAATAAAGGATTGAATGAAATAGATACAGATCTAATTCTAATTCTTGATTCAGATGCCTGGCCTTTGGAAAAATATATAACAGGTATCAAGGATTTTTTTTCTGAACATCCATCAGTAGGGATCGCCACATTTCAAACTGAAAATTCAGAAGGAACTTCTACTGAATCCTTTGAAGCTGAACCGGGTGCTTTGAGCCTCATTTTAGGACAGCAATTATATCAAATCTATGTGAATAAATTCAGGAAGAATGCGAAAGAGATCAATGTATTCACATGTGCCATGGTAATAAGGCGGGAGGTTTTGGATGATATTGGATTATTCGATGAAAATTTTGACTGGCTGGAGCTTGATCATGATATATGCATGCGAGCTTCCAGGAAAGGCTGGCAGATAAAAGTAATGCCCATCCGCGCTTTTCATAAAGGCAGCGGTACTCCTCAAAAGGTAGGACAAAGAGTGGTTAGATTTTATAAAAACAGGTGGTACCTGCTTAGAAAGTTTGATAAAGTTAAGCTTGAAAATATAACTGCTTTATTAATAAGTTTCCGGCTAGGACTGGAGTTAATTGTCCTGTGGACTTTTGGAAGTCTTTATTATCGTGATAAAGATAAGGTACGTGATAAAGCTTATAGTAGAAAGAAGATGATAAGCTATTTTTTATCTTATGACTGGAAAACGAAAGGATTAAACAGCGCAGTAATTAATAGAAATGTCTCTTAAGATTTTATTCATATCACATAATTTCAGTCCTTTTGTAGGAGGAATAGAATTTATTTCTGAAGTTCTTGCGGAGAATTTCACCAAAAAAGGGCATGAAGTTCATTTACTTACCTGGACCAGGTTTAATGAAAAAGCAAGAAAGACTTTTCCTTATAAAGTAATCAGGGATCCTGGATTGATCGCTCTATTCAAAGAACATAATTGGGCCGATGTTGTCTTCGAAAATAACCCGGCTTTAAGGTTGTCCTGGCCAGCGATATTTTTTAAGAAACCTTCTTTCATTTCAATTCAAACATGGATTTCAAGGATCGACGGTAGGGTAAGTTTCAAGGATAAATTAAAATTGAAATGGTTAAGAAGAGCTAGCAAGGTAATTGCTTGTAGTAAAGCGATTCAAGAACGTTGTTTCCATGATTCTGTAGTGATTCCTAACCCCTACAAGGAAAAATCTTTTCACCTGGATCCAAATATTAGAAGGGACAGGGAATTTGTGTTTCTGGGTAGAATGGTTTCAGATAAAGGAGCAGATCTAGCTATTAAAGCATTTTCGAAGATAGTTAAGAATGGGAGTACATCTTCAAATTTAAGATTGACCATGATCGGGGACGGTCCTGAGCGTAAATCCCTGGAAGTGATGGTCAAAAATTTGAATTTAGAAGAAAATGTAAAATTTACAGGTTGTTTACAAGGAGCAGACTTGGTGAACTGCCTTAATAAACATAAATGTTTATTGGTGCCCTCAGTTTGGGAAGAGCCTTTTGGAATCGTTGTTCTGGAGGGGATGGCTTGTGGATGTATTCCAATAGTTTCAGATGGCGGTGGCCTTCCTGATGCGATGGGAGATTCAGGTCTCATTTTTAAAAGAGGCAATGTTGATCAACTTGCTTTATGCATGCAGCAGGTTTTGGACAATCCTGAGAAGGCAGAGATTTTTCAAGATAAGGTTAATGAACATCTTGAAAATTTTAAATCTTCTGTAGTTACTAAAATGTACCTGGATATAATTGAGCGTACGGTGAAAGCTAAGCAGTTGAATAATCTAAAAAAGGTTTCTGCTTAGACCGGAATAAAAATCAAAAAATGAAATTAATTCTTTCTCATCCAACTGGTAATGCTTTTGTAAGAGCTGCAGCTAAAGGTTTTCTTAAGGAAGGAATACTCTTTAATTTTAATACTTCGGTTGCATCTTTCCCGGGAAGCCTTGTAGATAAGTTAGGAGGTATGA
>CBDTXN010000269.1:0-2684 GCA_965364455.1 uncultured Flavobacteriaceae bacterium | reverse complement strand
AATAGATAAACCAGATGTTCGTTTTGTAATCCATCATGATATTCCAAAAAGTATCGAAAGCTATTATCAGGAGACCGGTCGTGCAGGTAGAGATGGAGGAGAAGGACATTGTCTTGCTTTCTATTCCTATAAGGATATCGAGAAGCTTGAAAAATTCATGAGCGGTAAGCCCGTCGCCGAACAGGAGATTGGTCATGCCCTTTTACAGGAAGTAGTGGCATATGCCGAGACTTCCGTTTCCAGGCGAAAATTCATTCTGCATTATTTTGGAGAGGAATTCGATTCGGAAACCGGTGAGGGAGCCAGTATGGATGATAATGTCAGGAATCCTAAAAAACAACATGAAGCTAAGGAAGACCTCGAATTACTGCTAAAAACTGTAAAGGAAACAAAAGAATTATATAAGTCTAAAGAGGTTGTAAAAACCTTAATAGGTAAATCCAATGCCCTTATTGTTTCTCATAAAACCGATGAACATCCGCTTTTCGGAAAAGGAAAACACCAGGATAATGGATATTGGATGGCTCTTACCAGGCAGGCCCTGGTTGCAGGATACCTTAAAAAAGATATTGAAACCTATGGAGTGGTTAAGATCACTGAAAAAGGCAAGGAATATCTCAAGAATCCTGTATCATTTATGATGACCGAGGATCATATTTTTAACGATGCGACCGAAGATGTTATCAAAGCAGATAAAGGTGGTGCCGCAGTAGATGATCAGTTGGTGAAAATGCTTAAGGAATTAAGGAAAAAAGTTGCCAAGAAGAAAGATCTGCCGCCATTTGTAATATTTCAGGATCCTTCTCTGGAAGACATGGCTTTAAAATATCCTGTTAGTATTGAAGAGTTAAGTAATATTCATGGAGTAGGTGAGGGTAAGGCTAAAAAATACGGTAAGGATTTCGTTGAGCTTATTTCCAGGTATGTCGAAGATAATGATATTATTAGGCCAGACGATTTCGTAGTTAAATCTACAGGTGCCAACAGCGGATTAAAACTTTATATCATTCAAAGTGTAGATAGAAAGTTGCCACTCCCAGATATCGCTTCTGCAAAAGGAATGGAAATGCCTGAATTTATTAAGGAAATGGAGGCTATTGTCTATAGCGGAACCAAGCTGAACATAGATTACTGGCTGGATGATATCCTTGATGAAGATCAACAGGAGGAGATACATGATTATTTCCTGGAAGCTGAAACAGATAAGATAGATGAAGCGATGGAGGAATTTGATGGAGACTATGATGATGAGGAGCTTCGATTGTACCGGATAAAATTTATTAGTCAGGTAGCGAATTAAGACCATAAAAAAAGCCCTGTGTTATTACGCAGGGCTTTTTTTATTAAAAAGATCTTTATTTTAAAGGGCGTAAGAAACACTAATTATCCATTGTGAAGGCCTGGAATCTACGGTGAAACTCTCAGAGGCAGTTTCGTTAAGCCCAAAAGCAGTATTATCAGTAAAAGCACCTTCATATCTGGCATCCAATCCTAATCTTCCTAATTCAACACCTGCGCCAAGTTGGTAGCCGATAGTAATATCCTTATCAACATCTTCGATATCTATCCCCGAACCTTTTGCTTTATTGTCTAGAATATATTGAAAGGATGGACCTGCTTTAATATTCAAAGGTCCTAGAATATTTATTCCTACAAGAACCGGAGCATCTATTTTACTTAGTTTATAATCGAAAGCAGGATATTCCGTATTCAATTCGGTATACATTAGTTCAGGTTGAATAAAGATCCCTAATAACTCAAATTTTGCAAATAGCCCTGCATGGAAACCTGTCTTTGATTCACCGTCCTCGAAAGATGACATAAAGTCTCCGGAAGCATCACCTATAGATTCATATTCCCCGGTAGCTCCAAAATTCAATCCTCCCTTAATTCCAAAACTGGCATTTTGGGCAGAAAGGTTTGTGCCTACAAAAACCAAGGCCAGTAATATTAACTTTTTCATATTCTCATTTTTAATTTCAGGCTAATATAACGCGCTATAACCGAAGTTTATTTCTGTAAAATGAAAAAAGCCTTTCAGTGTTTCTGCTGAAAGGCCTTTATGTTTCTGAGGTTCAGAATATTATTTGCGTTTTAAAACTTTTTCAGTTGCCTTGATAATTGCAGCTGAGTTCAATCCGTATTTATCCATCAATTGTGCTGGAGTTCCACTCTCACCAAAAGTGTCCTGAGTGGCAACAAATTCCTGAGGAGTTGGATGATTTTCAGCCAAAGTTCTGGCTACACTTTCTCCTAATCCGCCAAGGAAGTTATGTTCTTCAGCTGTAACCACACATCCGGTCTTTTTAGCTGAATCGATAATTGCCTTTTCATCAAGAGGTTTGATCGTATGAATGTTGATCACTTCTGCACTGATTCCTTTTTCATTCAATTCAACCGCCGCCTGTATAGCTTCCCATACCAAATGACCAGTAGCGACAATAGTAACATCACTTCCTTCTTGTAATTGTACAGCTTTTCCAATTTCAAATTGTTGATCTTCTGGCGTAAAATTCGCCACTTTCGGTCTCCCGAAACGTAAATAAACAGGTCCGTCATGCTCTGCAATAGCAAGTGTTGCTGCTTTCGTCTGATTATAATCACAGGTGTTGATAAAGGTCATTCCTGGAAGCATTTTCATCAAACCTAAATCCTCAAGAATTTGATGGGTCGCGCCATCTTCA
>CBDTXN010000268.1:0-2684 GCA_965364455.1 uncultured Flavobacteriaceae bacterium | reverse complement strand
CCGATTCCGATGAAATAAAAATTCTTTATGTGGTTAAGATCCTTCACTTATTTACTCTTCTTATTTATCAATTTTTCAACTTCGTCTACTATATCTGAAGTCGCATTTGGCAAAGCCAGATTTTTAATATTTGTTGCGAAACGGTTCAATCTTTTTTCATCGTTTATCAGGCTGAAAAAACATGGTTCGAACCTTTCGGTCAATTCATCTTCTGTGATCATTAAAGCGGCATCATGCTCGGTCACCGCCATGGCATTTTTCGCCTGGTGATTTTCAGCTACATTTGGAGACGGAATAAATAACACCGGCTTTCCAACAATACACAGCTCCGAAACACTTCCCGCTCCCGCACGAGAGATAATAATATCCGCAGCGGCATAGGCCAGATCCATACGATTTATAAACTCTTTTGTCCTAATGGGTTCAGATTCGTACTTTTTATATTCGTTGTAATACAACTTTCCGATCTGCCAGATCAACTGAACATTTTCATCCTTAAATTTCTTAAGTTCAGCTTCAATTAGTTTATTGATCCTTCTTGCTCCTAGGCTTCCACCCAGAACCAACAAAGTTTTCTTTTCTTTGGAAAGGTTGAAATGTTTTATTGCCTCTTCTCTTAGAGCATCTACTTTTAAAAGATCCTGTCTCACAGGGTTACCTGTGATAATGGTCTTTTCTGCAGGAAAAACATTTTTCACCTTTTCATATGCAGCACAAATTGTATCTGCATATTTTGCCAGAATCCTGTTTGTAATTCCTGGTAATGAATTCTGCTCCTGGATAAGGGTCGGAATTCCCTTAGAAATAGCAACTCTTAAAAGAGGCCCACTGGCAAAACCACCAGTCCCGATCACGATATCTGGCTTAAACTTTTTGATGATCTTTCTCGATTTAGAAAGACTGCTCATCAGTTTAAAAGGAAAGATGAAATTCTTGAGACTAAAGGACCTGTCTACTCCACTAATCCAAAGACCTTCAATTTCATAACCGGCTTGCGGAACCTTCTCCATCTCCATTCGGTCTTTAGCGCCAACAAAAAGAATTTCAGCATCGGGATGCCTTCTTTTTATTTCATCGGCAATGGCGATCGCAGGATAGATATGACCTCCTGTACCTCCACCAGATAATATGACGCGTAAACCTTTTTTCATATCGCTTCACTTAAGATGTCCAGAGGATTTTCTTCCTCCCCATCTATTTCTTTATTTTCAGATTCTTTAATTTCTTCTCTTTTAGCACTAACACTAAGGATAATCCCCAGTGCGATACAGGTCATCCAGATGGAGGTTCCACCACTACTCACCAATGGAAGGGTTTGTCCCGTTACCGGAAATAGCTCAACAGCCACCCCCATATTTATCAACGCCTGAAAAACTACAGGCAGCCCTACACCCATCACAACTAGCTTTCCAAAGACCGTATTGGCCTTGGTAGCCACAATTACGATCCTGAAGAGCAATAGCAAATATGCAAGCATCACTCCAAATGCGCCTATTAATCCCATCTCTTCAACAATTATCGCATAGATAAAATCTGAAGAAGACTGTGGTAAAAAATTTCTTTGAACACTTTTCCCGATTCCTGTTCCGGTAATACCTCCCTGGGCAATGGCAATTTTAGCCTTTTCAACCTGATATTGCTCTGTTGCCTCATCGTCATCGAAAAAAGTTTCGATCCTACTGGTCCATGTATCTACCCTGTTTGGTAAAAGACCTGGAAAAGCCTTGGCAGTAAGAACGAATATGCTAAGCATTACCACTCCAACGCCAACTATTGCCGCAAGATATTTTATTGGATACCCACCTAAGAACATCAACACCAGCGTCATACAAAATATGATAGCTGTTGTGGAGAAATTGGCCGGCAAAATTAATACTAATACCGCGAAAACAGGCAGCCAAAGCGGAAGAATTGTCTCTTTAAATGTCACTGTTTTTTCGGTGATCTTAGACAGATATCTGGCCACATAAACCATTAAAACCACAGCTGCCAATGTGGATGATTGGAACGACACGTTCAGCACCGGGATCTGAATCCACCTACTGGCGTAAGCCCCATCTATGGTAGTTCCCTGTGCGATGGTAAACAGAAGTAATAGAATTACCACCGGCAGCAGTAATATCGAAATACCCCGAAAATACTGGTAGGGTATTTTATGAACCGCGAACAATACACAGAACCCTAAAAGCAAATGGAAAAAATGCACTACAAGGTACCCTGAAGTACTTCCATCCCCATGGAGATAAGCAAGGTTACTACTGGCACTGTAAACCGGCAAAAATGAAAATATCGCCAACAGTCCGGCTACCGCCCAGATTACCTTGTCTCCTTTAAGATTTGCAAAAACGTTGCTCATTCTTTTATTTCTTTTTCGTCATCCTGAACTTGTTTCAGGATCTCTTCTTAAAGAAGCTGAAACAAGTTCAGCTTGACGGTCTCAGAATTTTATAAATTCCTAACTGCTTCTTTAAATTTTCTTCCCCTGTCCTCATAATTTTCGAACAGGTCGAAACTGGCACATGCCGGGGAAAGCAATACATTATCACCTTTTTCAGCAAGTTTATAAGCCATCTGTACCGCTTCGCTCATGGAAGTGGTTTCTACCATTGTTTCCACGATATTCCCGAAAGATGCCTTTATTTTCTTATTATCAACACCAAGGCAAATAATAGCCTTCACCTTCT
>CBDTXN010000267.1:0-2740 GCA_965364455.1 uncultured Flavobacteriaceae bacterium | reverse complement strand
CCCTTCGTTTTTTACGCTCCTCCATTATCTCTTCAAAATCCTCATTATCATCCTTAGAATGTGGATTTCCACCTCGCCCCACCCTTCCATCCATCTGAATGAACCTTCGATAGGAATCCCATACAAATCTTTCGTTTTTCGTTTTTTTAACCAGGCCATTTACCACCGTTTCATTTAATCCAAGGTTAAGGACAGTATCCATCATCCCTGGCATAGATTTCCGAGCTCCAGACCGTACTGAAAGCAACAGAGGGTTTTCAGTGTCACCGTACCTCTTATCCATTATCCTTTCTACGTGACGGACACCAGCCTCAAGATCTGGCCTTAGCCTCTCGATCAGGGCTTCCCTGCCAGCCTGGTGATATTCGGTACAAACTTCAGTAGTTATGGTAAATCCCGGTGGGACCGGAATCCCAATTCTACTCATCTCTGCAAGATTTGCACCTTTACCTCCTAAAAGGTTTTTCATGTCTTTACTTCCATCGGCAGTTTTATTCCCAAATCTGAATATCCTGACCTTTTTTTGAACTGTTGCCTCCATGATGCTATAATTTTAAATGAGAAGGGTATATATTGACCTGAAATTAAGGAAGAAATAAGCCTTTTTGTATGACCAAAGTCACCTATACCGTCTTTTCAGAATTACTTAAGGCCTAGGGTTCAAAACGGTCTTAGGAAATATTAATAAAATTATAAGAATAAAGGATTTTGAGTTCTATAGATTTGTTTCAACTGAATACTAGAGATTAAGCTTTAAAAAGGGTTCTCTTAAAAATTCATAATTCAAGATTGTTCTTAATCAGATAAATATTAACCTGCATTTTATTATCCCAGATTGAAAAATTTTAATTCTTCCAAACTGCCTTTGATAATTGTTTTCTGCCTACTTTTTTGTCAGTTAATGATTGCCCAGGATACTTCCGAAACACCTCCGGAAGTGGGTACTACACAGAAGGTTGGAGATGTTATCTTATTTGCACTTCCAGCTGCTACTCTTGGAACCAGCTTTATAATAGGAGATAATAAGGGCGCCTGGCAATTCACCAAGGGCCTTTTACTTACTGAAGCAGTTACCTTCGGTTTAAAACTTGGTATCAATAAACCGAGACCCGACTTTAGCAATGATAATTCGTTTCCTTCAGGTCATACTTCGACAGTCTTCCATAGTGCTGGATACATTCACAGGAGATATGGTTTTAAATATAGTATTCCGGCTTATGCCCTTGCAGGATTCACAGGTGCCAGCCGAATCGATTCCAAAAAACACGATATTCTGGATGTTCTGGCGGGAGCAGCTATAGGCCTGGGAAGTAACCTGATTTTTACCACAGAATATCAGCAGGAGCATATGCAATTAACCTTCAGCAGCGGGGATGGAACCTATTTATTAGGCTACATCTATAAATTCTAGAGAAATGAGGAGAGCATTAGTTGAATTCATTTCGAAATTAAAGAAAATCCTTGTTGAGAAGTTTCAGGATTACGATCATAAACTACCCTATATAATCATTACCATCATCGCCCTGATTACAGTAGTAACAAGTATTAATTTATTCATTGAACTTACAGACAGTTTAAAGACCGAAACCATTGCAAAGGTAGATGAAAGTATAACTCAGAGTATAATTTCGTACAGGAATCCCGGACTTACAAAATTCTTTATTTTCATGACCGAAGTTGGTGACATCTATGGTTACCTGGCCGTGGTCACGATATACCTTCTTGTATCAAGATTAATATTTAAAAGATGGAAATATGTATTACAGACGACTCTTGTTCTAATACTTGCAGTCACCTCTAATATGATGCTAAAACGCTTTATAGATAGGGCCAGGCCCGGTATTGAACATATGGTTTCGGTAGAAACCTTGAGTTATCCCAGCGGACATGCTATGAGCGCGATGGCTTTTTATGGTTTTCTTATCTATTTATCCACAAAATTCAGGATCAGTAAATTCCTGAAAACAGGAATAATAATCCTGCTCTCCTTTATAATTTTAAGTATTGGCATAAGTAGAATTTACCTGGGCGTTCATTTTCCTACAGATATTGCCGGAGGTTTTATAGCGGGATTGATTTGGGTAATATTTTGTATCCTTATTCTGAACTTGTTAGAAATTTTCAGGACAGATCCTGAAACATAAATTTAGACTGTAATAAACTGAATTGAATAAAAATATGCCAATAAAAAACCTCTGTGAAAACAGAGGTTTTTAGATCTTAAGTCGGGATGACAGGATTTGAACCTGCGACCCCACGCCCCCCAGGCGTATACGCTACCAGACTGCGCCACATCCCGATTATCCTGCAAATAAAACAGGTTTATTTTAAATTTCAAAGTTTAATTTTAATTAAGCGATCACTCCTTTTTCCCGGAAATACTCCATGAATTCATCGGGATGGGCACCGGTCCTGGTTTCGTTTTCCAGGGCATCTATTTTTTTAATATCGCCCTTATTCAACTCAAAATCAAAGACCTCTGAGTTATCGATAATTCTGTTTTGGTGTACACTTTTCGGAATGCAGGCCACTCCCTTTTGCAAATCCCATCTTAAAATAACCTGGGCGGTCGATTTATTATATTTTTCAGCAATTTTCTTCAAAAGTGGATTGTCCAGGACCTCTCCACGCATTAATGGGGACCAGGCCTGGTATTGAATACCAATTTCCCTGCAATAGTCTATAAGGCTTCGTTGAACAAGACGTGGATGAAATTCATTTTGTATCAGCATCGGTTGTA
>CBDTXN010000266.1:0-2824 GCA_965364455.1 uncultured Flavobacteriaceae bacterium | reverse complement strand
GTAATTCCTCAGTAATACCATCACTGAAATACTCATTTTCAGGATCACTGCTCACGTTTGGATCCCATTTGACCTTATCCACTTTGTTTATATTGAATAATTCCTGCCACAAAAGCTCTTCAAACTCATCTTCAGATTTAATTTCAGATTTTGGAAAAACTGCCAGGAAGGTCTTAAACTGATTATCGTCCCTTTCAATTGAATCCAGGTACTCTCTTAAATCTTTATATAGTTCTTCGATATGGCTTTGATCTCCCAAATAGTTGTATTCCCTTAAAAAAACATTTTCCTGGGAAAAAACCGTCTGGGCCATCACACAGGGATGGTTATTTTTCAGTATCCAGTCTTCATATACTTTCTTCATCTTCTTTTTCATCATTTCGATTTTTACATAAATGGAGCCTCTGGTTTAAAACATTCGGCTTTCATGACTTCACTTGGCTCCTTGATTTTCTGAATATTTTTTCCGTTAGTATTCCAGCTGATTAGCCCCATTTTCTGAAAGTCCTCTAACCAGTTATCCATTACCCAATAGTTCCATTTTTTATAGAAAATTTCCGCATTATTGATTATTGAATCCAATTGGTGTACCGGTGGCGAGTAAACCGGATGTTGTTGATGGAAAACTGTAGCTTCAGATAATAAAAGTTTGTAACCGGGGGTATACTTGAGTTTTAGACTTAGATCGGTGTCTTCCGCGCCATATCCACAGTATTTTTCATCAAATCCTTCCAGTTTTTGAAATAGGTGCTTGGGTATGTAAAAAGCCAGACTCCAGAATAGCATATAATCATCGGCTATCATCGACCCATTAATTTTAGGCCGATGTGGATGATGAATACTGTTCTCGAATAAAGAGTCTACCTGGAAGTTAGGTTCAAGACTCTTTAAAAGATATCTCGGGTTTCCCATTATAAGAGTATTGTTTGCAATCCCTTGTATAAGGATTTGCTCAAAAAACTGTACGGAAGGAATGCAATCTACATCCAGAAAAACAAGGTGATTGTTCGAAGCTTTGGAAGCACCAAAGTTCCTTGCCCTGGCTGCCGAGAAATGTTCACCGGGATCATCTAATTTGTAAATTTTTAAATTCAGTTCGTTTTCAACACTAAGCTTAGGCGTTTCATTAATTCCCACGATGATCAACTCATCGGGTAATACACTGGATTGCTTAATCCCTTCAATCAAATTATTTAAATGTGACTGCCGTCCACTTACAATACTTATTACTGAAAATTTATTAGACATACTGATAAGTTTTATTTGCTTTAACCTCTCTAAATTTTTGAGGAATGGTGGGGAGAGCTTTTAAGTTTTGCATCAGCAGAATTTTAAAAGTTTCCAGATCCATGCTACTTTCTTCAATTTTACTTTTGGGGAAATTGAGAATTTCAGAGTCGGGCATCTGATTTATCTCCTCAATATCCAGTGCCAGTCCGTTCTGAACTAAATGGAAAGCCATGGAAGTTTGTTCCTTAAATGGTCTTTTCTCGGGAATCGCCCGGACTGGTTTCTTCAGACGCCCTATTTCCGAGACCGTGTTCATTCCGCAGTTGGCCACAATGAGATCGGAGTGAGATAAATAAGCATTGATATCCTCAACAAAACCTTTATACTGCACATTGGGAAATTCGGGTTGTCTTTCAAATTCACCTAAAACCGTAATGGTTGCATTCCTGAACCGGCGCACAATAGCTGGCAACGATTTCCTTAAATTTTCGTTCCCACCTTTGCCACTAATCACCGTAAGGTTATCAATTTTTTCTGCTGTCCTAAAACCAGGTGAAGACGTATTCCTACTTTGAAAACCCAGGTAGATCGTTTTATTCCTTACCCATTCAGGAGTACCAGGATCTTCAAAATTTTCAGGATAATAAGCGATTATGAAGACAGCCCCCTGAAAAGCGGCGAGGTGTCCTTTATCTCCACGATTTCCAGGAAGTTTTATATAAGCATACGGAATAGAAGAACTCCTGGCCAGGGCGGCAATTTCAGCACTAACATCAACTATAAGAAGCTTGATGTTCCTATCTATAATGCCTTGCAAAAGTTGTAAACTTCGCTTTTGGATGGACTTCTGACCCACCGGACTATAATGTAGATAATAAGGAGGTTCTACCTGATTTTTCTGATAGGTAGAGCCATCTGGCTTTTCGTCTTCCAGTGTGATGTAATGAACCCCTTCAGAGAACTGATAGTCATAACTTGTAAAGACGGTAAGGTCATCCCGAAAATAATTCGCTAATAATTCTCCATAGCGACAATGACCGCTGCCGTGTTGATGTGCATAATACCCGATCATACTGCAATCTTTTTTGAGAACCTGTTTGCTGTGGTGAGCATTTCATATAATGCTTCGTAGCTCTTAACCATTATGCTTACATCGCAGAAACTCTCCGCTCTTTTCCTACAATCTGTACGGGAAAGGCTACCTATATTAGAAATCCTTTCGACGAAGATATCCTCATCAAAAGCGGGAACTAAGAATCCAGTTTTGGAGGTTAGAATTTCTGAAGCCGCCCCAATATCCCAGGAAATTACAGGCGTACCGCAGGCTAATGATTCGGCTATGACAAGGCCATATGGTTCTTCCCACGTGCTTGTGAACAGGGTAGCCTCAGATTCCCTAATAATTTTATTGATCTCTGAATGATTTAAATGCCCCAGATAGGTAACCTGCGGATGATCCAGGAAGTCTTCTACATGGGTTTTGAAGTATTCAGGATCGCTTTCAGGACCTGCAAGCACAATATTTTTACCTGCCTTTAACGCCATTCTTATTGCGGAATCTGGCGCCTTCTCTTTGCATATTCTTCCTAACCAG
>CBDTXN010000265.1:0-2835 GCA_965364455.1 uncultured Flavobacteriaceae bacterium | reverse complement strand
ATTATCTCATTGGCGAGATAAAGGCCTATACCAAAACCGGAATAGGTTTCATCGTTTTTGAAATCTATACGGTAAAATCTCTTAAAAATCTTTTTTTGGTTCTGCTTATCAATGCCTATTCCTGAATCTATTACACTAACCGCAACTTTGGACTTACCTGCCTTTTTCACTTTCACCTCAATATCTTTACTGTCCGGCGAGTATTTAATAGCATTGTTAACAAGATTGATCAAAACCTGTCCAATCCTGTCCCTGTCTGCAAAAGTATTGCACTCAAATTCTTCAGTGACCTTTATATCGAATTCTGTATTGGTATAATTAATATCCTGAATGGTTTCAGAAATAAGTTCATTCAGATTGAAATTTTCTTTACTAAGATTCAGCTTATTTTTCTCGATCCTGGAAAGATCCAGCATTTCTGAAATAAGCCTGGTCAGCCTTAATACCTGCTGGTCTATTCGTTCCAGGGATTTTTCAAATGGGATGGACTCCAAAGGAACTTCTTTCTCTTTCTTGAGAAGACTAAGCAATAACTGGACATAACCCTTGATAGAAGTTACCGGGGTCTTTAGCTCATGGCTTACAAGTTTAAGGAAATCCTCTTTCCTCTTTTCTTCTGCCTTGATCTTTTGAATTTCTGTTGCCGTGCAAATCCATAATTGAATATTCCCGTTTTCGTCTTTTATAGCTTCAGCCCTGTTAAGGTGCCACCTATATTTTCCATTTTTATTAAGGTAGCGCAATTCCATTTCGAAATCTTTCCCGGTTCGTAGAGAATATTCCCAGGTATTTTCAAATTCTTCTTTTTCTGATGGATGAATAAAACTTTCCAGCCCCTGTTTTTCAAATTCTTCTTTAGATAGACCTG
Organism: uncultured Flavobacteriaceae bacterium; assembly: GCA_965364455.1. Lineage (GTDB taxonomy): Bacteria > Bacteroidota > Bacteroidia > Flavobacteriales > Flavobacteriaceae > Christiangramia. The sequence goes on along the minus strand of CBDTXN010000265.1, from coordinate 1,967 downwards.
TATAGTCCAGCCACCCCTGATTAAAATAGGAAACCCTACCCTCAGAATTTATATTTGCAACCTTTTCAGGCATAAGATCGGCCATTTGACGATACCTGGCTTCACTCTCCTTTAAAAGCTCCTTGGATTTCACCATTTCTGTAACATCCAGAGCCATGTTGAGAATACCATAGATCTCTCCTTTTTCATCCCTCAGGGCCTTATAAGTAAAATTGAAATAGCCAGTCTTAAGTTCATTATCGATCACAAGGTCTACCGGATCCTCTTTTCCCCAATAGGTTTTGCCAGTCCTATACACGCCTTGCAGAAGGTCGTGAAAAGGTTGTCCTTCAAGTTCCGGTAAAGCTTCATGCAGGGTGGTCCCAATTACCGATTTTTCTTTACCCCAAAGGTCTATCATGGCATCATTAGCCATTTCTATCCTCATTTCCTTACCAGTATAAAGAGCAGTAGCCACATCAGCCTCTTCAATAATTGTCCTTATCCGGTGTTCCTTTTCTCGTAATAATTGCTCCTTTACTTTCGTTTCATTTATATCTATTACGGTACCGATCATACCTTCGTAATCACCATCCAAATTAAATTTAGGATTACCACTATCCAGGACCCAGATATATTCTCCTTCCTTGTTCCGGAGCCTGTAACTTTCGTGAAAATCTTTCCTCTTATCATTTGCAATCGTAAAGGCTTTTTCCACTCTATCCTTATCTTCTGCATGCACCGCCTTAAGCCATCCAAAACCCTGGGCATCCCCTTCGCTCTGACCAGTTAAATCGAACCAATTTCTATTTATATAGTTAATTTGACCGTCAGGCTCTGTAATCCAGATTATAGCCGGTACTACATCTATAAGATTTCTTAATTCCGATTCACTTTTTTCTAGCTTTTTTCTGGCACCAACCTTCTCTGTAACGTCTATCGCATGGGCAAATATTCCATTTACTTTTCCTGAAGCATCAAGTAAGGGTTGATAAACAAAATCCACAATTGCAGTTCTTACCTTATCCTCTCCTGAATTCACCTTTACTGGAAGCTCATTGCCTTTATATGCTTTACCAGATTTATATACCTCATCAAGCATCTCATAAAAACCCTGTCCCTCGATCTCTGGCAGCGCCTCTCTTACTGTTTTACCGATTATATCCCGATTACCCAGCATGCTTAAATAATTCTTGTTCGCTCGCTCAAAAACATGATCTGATCCTCGAAGAATACAGATCATGGCCGGAGCCTGGGAAAATATAGCATCAAAACTATCAAGCTGTTCATTTTCTTTGCAAAATGAAAGAAGTATCAAATTTGTTCCTTTTAATTTGCTGGCGTTTACCAAAAAAATTCTATTTCCTGATTCGGGAAGGTTAAGCGTATATTCCAGTTCTTTTATCGAGGATTTCTTAGAAAATTCTTTCTTCAGAGTATCTTTTAAATTTTCAAAAATTCCATCAGACTTTTTTAATTCTGAATTTAAAGAATCCTCGTTCTGAAATTCTAAAGCTTTATAGAGATTCTCATTGGCATCAATAAAGTTAAGTTCATTATCAAAAACCAGCATTGGCTCGCAGGCAACTTCCAGTATAGAATTTGTAAGTTCCTGTGAAACGCGTGCTGCTTTTGGAATATTGTTAGATTTTCCGGACGTATCTGTCATGTTATAATGATAGTAAAAATAAAATTGATGCTTTCCCCAAATAAAATAACCGAATATATTTCGACTAAAGTGCTGGTTTAAGGCTAAATATATGTTAAGAGAAGAAGAATTCAGTTGGTAAGTTCTAATCCTAGATGAAAACCAGCATTAATAAAAAACCTCGTATAAAAATACGAGGTTTTTAAAGTACTCGAGGCGGGAATCGAACCCGCACTCCCGAAAGAACTGGATTTTGAATCCAGCGCGTCTACCAGTTCCGCCACCCGGGCATTCAGGATTTTCCTCCGAAAAGGACGGCGAAGATAGTAGAAAGTAAGGT
>CBDTXN010000264.1:0-2836 GCA_965364455.1 uncultured Flavobacteriaceae bacterium | reverse complement strand
CTCCATATAGAGAATCCTGAAATACTACATGATCACCAGACCTTAGAAAAGCCAATAAAGAGGTGCTCACTGCGGCCATTCCACTTCCGAAAATAAGGGATGCCTCACCATGTTCGAGGGCAGCCATTTTTTTAGCAAGAGCTACCTGGTTTGGCGTATTAAAATATCTTGGATATCTTTTGGTCTCAACATCTTCAAAAGCATAAGAAGTAGACATATACAACGGTGAAACCGCTCCTTTAAATTCTTTGTCCTCTAATTCTCCTATATGCGTGCAAATAGTATTGATCCCCTTAGAATTACTCATAGATTTTCTTTAAAAATTTGGAGCCCTAATGTACTAAGAATTTCGATAAAGTCATTTCTGAACCAATTATGAGATCTAATGATTAAGACAGACGTTAATTAAAGTTAAACCTTGCCGAAGGCCTAAGGTGATGCACCCTATTTTCAGTAACTTTCGATTTATACTTAAAATTGAAATGATGAAGAATGTAAATGCATATGCAGCAAAATCAAATGATGCAGATCTTGAGCCATTTGATATAGAAAGAAGAGAAATTTTAGCAAATGATGTAAAGATCGAGATCGATTATTGCGGAGTTTGCCATAGTGATATTCACCAGGTGAGAAATGATTGGGGAAACAGTAAATATCCTGTAGTACCTGGTCACGAGATCATTGGTCGTGTAACTGAAGTTGGTAAGGACGTAAAGAATTATAAAGAAGGTGATCTTGTAGGGGTTGGATGTATGGTAGACTCCTGCCAGGAATGCCAGTCTTGCAAAGATGATCTGGAACAGTATTGTGAGAATGGAATGACGGCGACATATAATGGAAATGATAAACACCTTGGAGGTCATACTTTTGGAGGTTATTCTGAATCTATAGTTGTACGTGAGAAATTCGTTTTAAAGGTTCCTGAAAATCTCGATACCAAAGCTGTAGCTCCATTGCTATGTGCAGGAATTACGACCTGGTCACCGCTTAGACAATGGAATGTCAAGAAAGGCGATAAAGTTGGTGTCGTAGGTTTGGGAGGACTTGGCCATATGGGAGTGAAATTTGCCAGTGCGCTTGGTGCACATACCGTTATGATCACTACTTCCCCAGGTAAAGCAGAGGACGCAAAAAGACTTGGTGCAGATGAAGTTCTTATCTCTAAAAATGAAGATGAGATGAAAAAACACCAGGGTACTTTCGATTTTATCCTGAATACAGTACCAGTAGGACACGATACTAACCCTTACATTGGCCTGTTAAAACGTGATGCGACCATGACCATGGTAGGTGCTATTGACGAAGTAGATATTCACGGTGGTGGATTGATAATGGGCAGGAAAAGGCTTGCCGGTTCCCTTATTGGTGGAATCAAGGAAACCCAGGAAATGCTTGATTTCTGCGGTGAGCATGATATAGTTTCAGATATTGAAATGATCGATATTCAGAATATTAATGAAGCCTATGACAGAGTTGTAAATTCTGATGTGAAGTACAGGTTTGTTATAGACATGAAATCCTTAAAGAAATAATATGAGCCTGCTTTCTTCCATTTTAGGAAATGCCGGAGCTATAGAGAAAGAAAAGCTTCAGGAGAAATATGGAAAATTACTCATCCCTTCTGAAGAGATCGAGGCTGGATTCAAAATTATCAGGGATACTTTTATATTTACTAATAAACGGCTTATCCTTGTAGATGTTCAGGGACTCACCGGTAGTAAGATCGAATACTTTTCGGTGTTGTATAAAAGCATCACCCGTTTTAGTGTCGAAACGGCCGGAAGTTTTGACCTTGACGCAGAACTGAAGATTTGGATCTCGGGAGAGCAGACTCCTTCTATCTCCAAGCGTTTTAATAAGAAAGTAGATATTTATGAAGTTCAGAAATTATTAGCGGAATATACGCTTTAGCTATGCAAGTAAGTTTTCCTGAATTTACTTCAGATTATCAAGATTAAAATTCTTTAAAAGCTACGTATCCTTTAAAAGATATGTGGCTTTTCTTATTTAAAGATATAACTGAATTTCATTTATTCTAATATGAGTTTATATCTTTGTTTTTTTAGCATTTGTTGAACGATCAATCCAAAAATATATGAGCCTATTACTTACCAATATCAAAGAATTGCTTCAGGTAAGAGAACCAAATATTCAAAAAGTTTCAGGTAGCGAAATGAAGGAATTACCCACTATTAAGAATGCATGGCTAATGGTGGAAAATGGAAAAATATCAGATTATGGTTCCATGGATAATATTCCTGATATCAAAGCTGATGAGACTATAGACGCTTCCGGAAAGATCGTTCTTCCAACCTGGTGTGATTCTCATACACATATCGTATATGCCGGGAATCGTGAACTTGAATTTGCAGACCGGATCAACGGATTAAGCTATGAAGAGATCGCCAATCGCGGCGGTGGAATCTTGAATAGTGCCAAAACCCTTCAGGAAACCTCGGAAGATGAAGTTTACCAACAATCTGCAGAAAGACTCGAAGAAGTTATTAAACTAGGCACCGGTGCGGTAGAAATAAAATCAGGCTATGGCCTAACCGAAGAAGCAGAATTTAAAATGCTCCGGGTGATCAAAAAACTTAGAGAGAATTACGATCTACCGGTAAAATCAACTTTCCTGGGAGCACATGCTATCCCTAAAGATTATAAAAATGATCCTGAAGCCTATATGGACCTGGTGATCAATGAGATCTTACCTAAAGTAGCTGAAGAAGGTCTGGCAGAATACATCGACATCTTTTGTGAAAAGGGGTATTTTACGGTTGAAGACCCGAACAAACTTCTAAGTGCTGCAAGGAAATATGGTTTAAAGCCAAAAATT
>CBDTXN010000263.1:0-2853 GCA_965364455.1 uncultured Flavobacteriaceae bacterium | reverse complement strand
ACTGAACCGGGGGAACTTTGCCCGAAATAAAAACTAATAGCAGATTCACCAATTAAAAAGAGAATTGTGGTTAATGCTGCTCCAATATAAGTTGTCCTTAACCTGATCTTGATATCTGGCAGAAGTTTAAATATTGCTGCAAAGAGCGTCGTTATAATAAAAAAGGAAAGAGTATAATTAGCGATACTCACCATAAACTCAGTAACATTCGGAAGGTATTTTTCTACCTGCCCTGCGACAACCTTTAAAAGTGTAGAAACAACCATCGCGATGAGCAGTAATAATCCAAGAACAAATATCATCCCCAGCGAAATAACACGGTCCAGAACCAATCTTAAGAAATTGGTCTTCTTTGCTGCCACGTTCCAGATATTATTCATGGCGATCTTCAGCTGGAAAAACACTCCCGTTGCCCCAAAAATAAGCATGGAAAAACCAAAAATCACCGTCAAAGTAGAATCCTGACTCAAAGCCGCATTCTCGATCATGTTTTCCACGGCATTTGCAGTATCGAGACCAATAAATTCGCCTATTTCACCTACAATCCGGCCCTGTACGGCCTCTCTGCCGTAGAAATAACCTGCAATACTTACTACAATGATCAATAAAGATGGCAGGGAGAATAAAGCATAATAAGCTATTGTGGCACTTCTTGCATAGGCACCATTCTTCTCCCAACTTAAATAGGATTTCTTTAAAAGCTTCAGAAAAATTTTAATAAGGCTCCACATTAAAGGTAGCGGGTACTTATGATCTCCATATGATGCTTGGCATGACCGATAATTATAAATCCAATAGCCCTGGGTGATGCATTTACATCATTCATATTACCAATAATTTTTAGCATATCATCATCGAAACTACTGAATAGATAATTTCCAGAAATACGAACAGCTTCGAACTCTTTTACAAGATCAGCTCCCGAACGATTTTCAGCGCGGGAGTTTAATACATAAAGATCATGGTCGAAACCAGGAAGAGGATTTTGCTCGTTACGAGCGAAACACAAAGCACGATACTGGAATATCCTTTCCGTATCAATGATATGCTGAACCATCTCCAGGAGACTCCATTTATCTGATTGATATCGATGTTCCCATTTTTCTTCAGGAATAGACTTGAAAAACTCTACCATTTCCTTAGTATTTTCCTTCATACTGGGAACTAGCTGAGCTTCATCATCCAACCTGTTTATATAACCTGAATAGAATTCACCGAATTCGCCCTGGGTTAATTGAGATTTTTTCATTTAAGCTGAATTTCTACTGGCGTTAATATTCCCGTAAAGTGATCTGGTAACAATTTTTTCGTAGGTCTCAAGCTTCTCTTCATTTCCAGGATCTTGTTTACCTAATTGCTGGATCTCACGAAGTGCGTGCTGCTGTATAGTAAGCAAAGGCAATACAATACGCTCCCTCGCTTCGATCGAAGCTTTACCTGCCGGCTGATTCTGCAATAAAGAATTATAACCGGTTACCTTTAGTAACATTTTCTTCGAACGTTGAAATTCTTCATGGATAAGCTCCCAGAATTCACCAAACTCCTCATCATTCTTCATATAAGCTGTTAGTGGAAAAAATGACTTTGTAAGGCTCATCATACTATTTTCTAATAAAGTCCTGAAAAATTCGGAATTATTATATAGTTGCTGAACTCTCTCGAACTGGCCTTCTTTTTCCAGTTTCTCCATAGCTGTACCAACTCCGAAAAAACCCGGAACATTTTGTTTTAACTGGCTCCAGCTACCTACAAATGGTATTGCTCTAAGGTCTGACAGATTTAACTCCGCAGATTTATTCCTTTTTGAAGGTCTACTTCCAATATTTGTTTTGGCATAGTACTTCAGCGTACTCATCTTCTCAAGATATGGTATAAACCTCGGGTGCTTTTTAAAATCAGTATAGGTTTGATAGCTGATCTCAGCAAGCTCGGTCATTGTTTTTCTATCTTCCTCCTGCAACTCATTCTTTCCATTACTGAAGATCTCATTTGAAACTCCTGAACTTAATAACTGCTCCAGGTTGTAAGTACATGAATCCTGAGTACCAAAATTAGAACTGATAGTTTGACCCTGAACGGTTAACTGAATCTCCTCATTTTCTATTGATGGCCCTAAGGAAGCATAGAACTGGTGAGTTTTACCACCACCTCTGGCCGGAGGTCCACCTCTACCGTCAAAGAACACTACTTTGATGCCGTATTCTCTCGAAATTTTTGTGAGTGCTTCTTTCGCCTTAAAAATACTCCAGTTAGCCATTAAATAACCACCATCCTTGGTTCCATCACTAAATCCAAGCATTATAGTTTGCTTGTTGCCCCTGCGTTCTAAGTGCTCTTTATAAACCGGATTATTATATAATTTTTCCATTACGTTATGAGCATCCTGAAGATCTGGAACGGTTTCGAATAATGGAATCACATCAACACTTGGTTTTTCCCAACCGGTCATTCTTAAAAATGCGAAAGGCTGAAGTACCCCCTGCACACTTCCACAGTTACTAATAATATAACGATTAGCACCAGGTTCACCACTTTTCTCCTGGATCTCCTGCATGGCATAAATGGAAGAAATTGTTGCTTTTGCCATTCCTTCCTCAAATTCTTCGGGATCTATTTTTCCCTGAACCTCGCTTAGAATTTTGATCTGTTTCTCATCATCTAAATCATTAAAGTCTGAAGGAAGAAGCTCAGGTTTCATTTTCATTATTTCTTCAACTACCTCTTCATGCTTACTTGAATCCTGACGTATATCCAAGGTAGCAAAATGATATCCAAAAAGGTTCACCTTATTGATCATATCATTGATCTCCTCAATAAATACGATTTTCCAGGTAATATCAGAGAGCTGGAAAA
>CBDTXN010000262.1:0-2880 GCA_965364455.1 uncultured Flavobacteriaceae bacterium | reverse complement strand
CGGCAATAATTATCTCGATATCAGCGTTTTCTTTCCTTACAAAATTTATGAACTCCTGCAAATTATTCCGGGTTTCCTCCAGTTGTATTCCGCGTAAACCATCATTCGCTCCAAGTTCGAGTACAAAAACATCAACATTTTGTTTAAGCACCCAGTCTATCCTGTTCTTACCTCCGGAAGTAGTCTCGCCACTAAGTCCGGCGTTTACAACCTTATAAGACAAACCAAGAGAATCTATCTTATTCTGAAGAATAGCAGGAAATGCTTCTTCCTGTTCCAAACCATAGCCCGCGGTGAGACTGTCTCCGAAGAAAAGGATCACCTTATCCTCTTCGGTTTCATTGGTTTCCTCTTCAACAGAACTCTCTTCTGATTCCTTTTCTTCCTTCTTCGAAGTTTCTCCACAACCGGAAACCAGAAAGAACATGAACAATGTTAAAAACAATGTGAAGCTTCTCATGGTTCTATAGATTTAATTGAAATCATTTCTTTATTTTGTTTGAATTGATAAAGAAACCTAAAAGTAAGAAGATGGCAAAAATATTAAGCATTCAAAACCTTAAGAAAAGCTACCGCAGTGGTTCAAAAGAACTAACTGTGTTAGAAAATATCAGTTTTGATATCGAGGAGAATGAAACTTTTGCTATTGTGGGTCCTTCTGGAAGTGGAAAAACCACCCTTTTAGGTCTTTGTGCAGGATTGGACCGCCCAGATTCAGGAAACATCGAACTTTGCGGAACATTGATCAATGATCTTAATGAAGATCAGAGAGCATTATTAAGGAACCAGAAAGTAGGTTTTGTATTCCAGGATTTTCAGCTTATCCCTACGCTTACGGCTTTAGAAAATGTCGCCGTTCCATTGGAACTACGTGGAGACAAGAAAGCTTCTCAAACCGGGAAGGAACTTCTTACCAAAGTAGGTTTGGGAGACCGTTTCGATCATTATCCATCGCAACTATCAGGTGGAGAAAAACAAAGGGTCGCTGTGGCGAGGGCTTTCAGTAACAGACCTGAAATACTATTTGCAGATGAGCCGACCGGAAACCTTGATGAGGAAACTGGAAAGAAAGTCATAGATCTATTAATGGAGTTAAATGAAGATTCCGGTACCACCCTGGTGATCGTAACCCATGATATGGATCTGGCCAGAAAAACTCAAAAGATCCTGCGACTTAAAGGAGGAAGAGTATTGGAAACCTTAAAGGTTTAATCATGAAAGACCCTAAATCTATTATACAACAGAAAGCAGGTTTCAACTGGCTTTTGAAAATGGCCCTTCGTGATGGAAAAGCCAGTAGCAGGAAACTTATACTTTTCATGGCTTCCATAGTACTTGGAATTGCTGCAGTGGTTTCCATACAGTCTTTTAGCAATAACCTTAAGGATAATATTGCGCTTCAATCTAAATCCCTGATGGGTGCAGATTATATTATTGATAGCGATAAGCTACCAAATGAAAGAGTTTCTTTTATCATGGATTCTCTTGGAGGTCCTGAAGCGGAAGAGATCAGTTTTGCCTCCATGGCAGCCTTTCCTGGCAAAGAAGGCACTAAATTAGTTAGAGTAAGAGGGATAAAAGGTGGTTTTCCTTTTTACGGGGAATTAGAAACCCTTCCTTCAAAAGCAGCCGATGAATACCAGGAAAAAGGTACTGCCCTTGTTGATGCAACAGTGATGTTGCAATTGGGTATAAAAACTGGAGATAAGATCAAAATAGGAGATATTGAATTACCCGTGGGTGGTTCTTTAAAATCTGTTCCCGGTAGTTCAGCGATCTTTAGTTCTATTGCTCCCCCGGTAATTATACCTCATCGTTTTATTGAAAAAACAGGTCTCGTTCAGGTAGGCAGCAGGATTGGTTATAATTATTATTTCACCGCAGATCCTAAACTGGACCTTGATAAATTTGATGAAAAGATCGATCCAATTCTAGATGCCAATGATGCAGACCTGGATACACACACCTCGACCAGCGAGAGACTGGGCCGCAGATATGAAAATTTCGGAAAGTTTCTTAACCTCGTCGCTTTCATTGCTCTACTCTTAGGCTGCGTAGGAATCGCAAGTGCTATCCACATTTATATTAAGGAAAAAATGAAGTCGATAGCTGTGTTGAAATGCATTGGCGCCACTAAAAAACAAACTTTCCTTATTTATCTTATTCAAATAGCGATCATAGGATTTATCGGTGGGGTTTTAGGAACGACTCTAGGCCTTTTCCTTCAACAATTATTTCCACTATTACTTCAGGACATCTTACCTGTAAATGTTGAAGTAAGCTTGGCTCCAAGGGTGATCTTCATGGGTATTCTTCTGGGGGTTCTCATGTCAGTTTTATTTGCCTTATATCCTCTAATTGGGACTTTATACGTTTCTCCGTTACAAACATTAAGAGCCCAGGATTCTTTAAAGCCAAAGTCCAGAAAAGTAGGAATTCTGGTTCTGGCCGGCATCTTCCTGTTCATCTTTCTTTTTGCCTTCTGGCTATTGGAAGACTGGAAATATTCAATCTTTTTTGTAATTGGCATCATAGTCACCTTCTCCCTTTTAGCTGGAGTCGCACATTTATTTATGAAGGCCATACGTAAATATTTCCCTTCTAGCTGGGGATTTATTCCAAGGCAAAGTCTATTAAATCTTTTCCGACCGCAAAATCAAACCCTCATCCTGGTTCTTGCCATAGGAATTGGAACATTTTTGATAAGCACTCTCTATTTCACTAAGGACCTGTTACTGGCACAGGCATCTCTGGAAGAACAGGCTGAAAGCCCAAATATGATCCTTCTCGATGTTCAATCTGAGCAACAGGAAGAAGTAGCCAGCACGATCAATTCCAAAGATCTGCCCGTTCTCGAAAATATACCAATTGTCACTATGA
>CBDTXN010000261.1:0-2918 GCA_965364455.1 uncultured Flavobacteriaceae bacterium | reverse complement strand
CGCCCAGAATTTTGGTTCGGTTTCAGACCATCCTGAAAGAATAGATATTAATTATATGGATGAGTATAAAGAAGGAAGTTACAATGGTGACACAATGCATGGCAATGCATTGGAATATGATGAAGACAGAGATTTGATATATTTAAGCGTAAATTTTTATAGTGAAGTCTGGGTAATAGATCATAGTACCTCTACTTCACAGGCTAAAACTGGTGAAGGAGGAGATTTTGGTAAGGGAGGTGACCTTATATATAGATTTGGTAATCCAGATGCTTATCAAAATTCAATAGGAGAAAGAACATTTTTTCATAATCACAATCCTACGCTGGTTCCTAATTCTAATAGAATTCTCGTTTTTTCAAACGGTTTACCTGTAGTAGATGCTCATTCGAAAGTTTATGAAATGGAATTGCCAACCGATTTTGAACTTGGAACTAATGTAAACAATGAGCTCGATGTTTTCTGGTCTTATAATCATGACGATCTTTTTTCTGCAAAGGTTTCAGGGGCTCATAGGTTACCTAATGGAAATACTTTAATTACCCAGGGAACTTCAGGTTATTGGGAGGTTACTTCGGCTAAAGAAATTGTGTGGCGATTTGAGGGTAGAGGTTTCTTCTGGAGAGGATACCATTATGACAAGGATGGAGAAGCTATAAGAAATTTAGGGTTATAAGAGGCTTTGTAAGTTTCCGCTCGTATTTCAATTAAGTCTATTGATCAAATAAACATAGTCCTACTATCGTTTATTATTATAATTTTGCTGCTTTAGTTAATTTTTATGAAGAGAATCCTTTTTATTTTTCTAATGCTTTCGACCATCGGCATGCAGGGTCAAACCAAATTAGGACCAAAAGGTGGTGGCATAGATGGTGATCCTGAAAAAAAAGAAAAAGACTCTCTTCCGGCAATAGATCTTTACAAGATCATTTCAGTAAAAAATGATACTACTTATCTCGATACTACCTTAACTATCTTGAAGGATTATGAATTCAATTACCTTCGAAAAGATAATTTTGAGCTACTTCCTTTCTCCAACACCGGTCAAACATACAACAGCTTAAGTCTTAGAAAAGATTATAAAAAGGCATTCCCTGAATTTGGTGCCAGAGCAAGGCATTTTAATTTTATGGAAGTTGAGGATATAGATTACTATTATGTTCCAACTCCTTGGACCGAATTATATTTCAAAACGGTTCCGGAACAGGGGCAGCAACTGGATGCTTTTTTTACGGTGAGTACTTCAGAAAATCTGAATATGTTCATTGCGTATAAAGGAACCAGGGCATTGGGTAAATACCAGAATATACTTACCAGTAGCGGAAACCTCAGGATGGGATTTAGTTTTAATTCCAATAATAGACGGTATCACGCTAAGGCGCATTTTGTTTCTCAGGATCTTTTGAACGAAGAGAATGGAGGTTTAAGCGATCAGGCAATTCAGCAATATATTGATAAGGAAGAGGAGTTTGATGATCGTTCTGTGCTCGAAGTTAACTTTGAAAATGCTGAAAGTACATTATTTGGAAAGCGGTTTTTCCTGGATCATGAATATGAGTTGACCAATCTTTCAGATTCCACGAATATGTTGACCATAGGTCATAGATTCGATTTCAGCTATAAAAAATTTGTATTTGATCAGGAAACTGCAGAAAATGAAATTTTTGGTCCGTCTTTCGAAGCTTCGCAACTTAGAGACGAAACCAGGCTGGAGGTCATGTTTAATGAAGCTTCAGTGAATTACTCGAATAGGATTCTAGGGGAGCTTTCTTTTAAGGCTGGGCATACAAATTACGATTATGGTTATAACTCTGTTTATATTAGGCCAGGCGATACAATCGGAAACCGCCTTCAGGGAAATCTATTACATGTAGGGGGATCTTATAAAAAGCAAATTGGAGGTTTTAGTGTTGAAGGTGATGCACGATTGAATCTGGCCGATGATTTCACGGGAAATTATATCGCAGCAACAGCCTCGTATCAATTTGATCCTGATAACTGGATACGTTTTGGAGTTAATCAGAATAGTAGTGCTCCAAACTTTAATTTCCTGCTTTACCAGAGCAATTATATAAATTACAACTGGCAGAATAATTTTGAAAATGAGATTTCTCAAAGACTTTTTGCTGATTTTAAGTCAAAGAAGATATTCGACCTTTCCGCCAGTCTTTCTCAAATCGAGAATTACACTTATTTCGGTTTAAATGAAAATGCAGTGGTCAAACCAATTCAGGCCGGTGACCAGGTGCGTTACCTTAAACTTCGAGCTGAAAAGGAAATTGACCTGGGTCTATTTGGTTCTTACAATACTGTCATGTACCAGAATGTTCTGGATGGGGAAGGGGTGTTGAATGTGCCGGAGTTCACAACTCGAAACTCTGTTTATTATAAAGATCATTGGTTTGATAAAGCGCTTTACCTGCAAACGGGTTTTACATTTAAGTATTTTACCAAATATAATATGAATGCGTATGATCCGGTTCTGGCAGAATTCTACGTTCAGAATTCTGAAGAGCTTGGTGATTTTCCTGTAGTGGACTTCTTTTTTAATGCTAAAGTAGATAAGGCAAGGATCTTTTTTAAGCTTCAGCATTTGAATGACCTTATAGATGGTAATAACAATTTTACGGCTCCTGGCTATCCATACACCGATTTCCTGGTAAGATTTGGCCTTGTTTGGGATCTTTTCCTTTAGAATTTCAGCTTCCCCATTGCTGAATTCTTTTCTAATTGTGCTTTTGGTTGAACTTTTCTGTAACTCTCTCGTTTAAAATCTACCGATTTACTCACTTTTTGACTGAAATTATCGAATTAACATAAAAGTAACTAAAGTTTAAGTTTTCTATTGTGTAATCAAAATTCAGGTGTATATTTGCAGCCGCTTTCAAACGGAGGCGAATGTTCACTGAGGCTAATGA
>CBDTXN010000260.1:0-2956 GCA_965364455.1 uncultured Flavobacteriaceae bacterium | reverse complement strand
GGGGCCCAGTTTATAGGTTCTGGTTCGTTACTTTCCAGCCAGGCCAGGGAAATAATGAGAAGCAGGAACAATCCTAAGGCGATCTTATAGGTACTATTCATGGCCCAGAGAATTTAAAGTTTGTTCCATTCTCAGAAAATTTTTCTCAACACGACGATAATCATCTTCAGAAACCTCAAAACTACCATACCAGATAAATTCATATAATTTTGAGATCTCATAAAACTGCCTACGGATCTCCTTGTCGTCTATCTCCTCAGAATAATCCTTATTCGTTTTTTGAAATTCATAATTTATCAATTGTAGCTCGTCAAGTTTTCTTAATTCATTTAGATAATAATAGCGTACTGCGAGCCTGAATTTTCCTTTTTTTACAGCCTTCTTAATAAGGGAAGGTAGATCTTCCTTTTTTAGCAGTTCTTCTTCTTCAGTAAGAAAAACTTCACTGGTCTTTGGTTGTTGTAAATACCGACCTCCAGGATTCAATCTTGAAAAAAGCCAGGCTACCATACCTAGGAGAACTAATAATAAAATGAACGGTAGAATATTTATAAAAAATGCGAGAAGGCTATTTGGTTCATAATCTCCAAAAAGCCAGTTCATAAATTGATTATACTTGGCGTTTACCCATTTCTTAAATCTTGACCACCAGCTTTCATTTTCCACCTTATGGATATAATCAAACTCCTTCTGAGATTTAAATTCCTCAATTTTTTCACTGTCAAATTTAAGAGGAGTAAGATCGGAAGACTCATCATATCTGATCTCTTTAATTTCAGAAATTGAATCTGTTTCCTGCGGATAAAAGTTTCCGGAAAAAAAGCAAAAGAAAATGATAAGTATGAAATTCTTCAAGATCAGTTCTTATTTCCAAGGTTTTGAATGGTCTCATAAGTACCGGTGAAGTTTTGCTTCTCATTCAAATTGAAATAAACAAAAGCAACACCTATGGGCGTTATCGTATACACTATATACTGGAATATAGATGTTATGATACTTAGAATTACATATCCTGTACCCACAATATCTCCGGGCGTAGTTGGAGAACTTTCAGTGGCAACTGTAAAAGCACGAAAGAATAAATAAAATATCATCGGTAATTGAAATACCAGTCCGATTAAATAAACAATGATCCCAATACACAATAGAGTCGCAAAGGTCATCCACCAATTGTCTTTTACCAATCTGAAGGCCGAAGAAATGCTTTCCATTACAGATTCTCTTCTAAAAACTAATATGGCCGTAGCTACGCTTAGTGGAACTGCGAGGTAAATTCCGGGAATAATAAATAAGAGAGTCCCGGCAAAAACAAGTATCCATGAAATTAGGGTTAATAATAAAAGCTTCCCGAAATCGGATTTCATACCTGAAGTTACATCAGAGGTAATGATCTCTCCATTGTTATCGATATATGAAAGGATGATATGATATATAGTTCCGGTCATAGTTGCTACATACAGTAAATAGGCTAACATCATCAATGCAAAAGGAAGGATAAAATCTGAGCCTTCAATCCCGGTTGAGCTAAAGAATGAAGTTCCAACCGTAGTCCATGAATAATAGGCCACCGCAGCGATTAAAAGAAGGAATACCGGACCTACTACTTTGATAAAGATCTTTGCTGAAGGTTTATAATTCTCCCGAAGAAACTTGAATGTTACACTTAATATTTCACCCAGCTCACGCTGCTTTTTAAATTGAATTGGTTCCTGGTTCATTTTCGGACTTTTTTAATAGATATATGGGGTAATAAACGTAATAGAAAAGGATAAGGGCCAGTGAAGCAGTTATGATCAAAATAGCTGCGAAATCTGGCATGCTGGTTATCCTGGTTACAAAGCCTTCCAGAAATCCTGCAATAATAAAAAATGGTATGGTGCTAATTACGATTTTCAGCCCATCCTTAACACCCATGGTAAATGATTTTAGCCTTGAATAGGTACCCGGGAATAGTATACTTTTCCCAACTACCAGTCCCGCGCATCCTGCTACGATAATGACAGAAATTTCAATGGTTCCATGTATCCATATGGTTCTGGCAGATTCCCATAAAAGCCCTTTATCGTAAAAGAAATATTGAAAACTTCCCAGCATGATCGCATTTTGCATAAGTAAAAATACGGTACCAACTCCAGCAAGTATTCCAAAAGAAAAGGCCAGGAGGGAAACCTTGATATTGTTAATAGTTATCCCAAGGAACATATCGGTTTCGGTCATTTTTTTATAAACCGCCATAGGATCGTTGTTTGCAATATTTTCAAGGGTCATATTAACATAAGCATCTCCCATTATAGACCTTACGAATGCAGAATCTGAAGCCGAACTGTAAGCTCCTACGATACAAAAACCAACGAATATCAAAAAGCTTAAAAGTAGTTGCTTCTGATGTTTATGAAACTGAGTTGGAAACTCTATGGTAAAGAAAGTAATAAAGCGATTTCCCGATTCCTTTTTCGACCGGTAGATCTTTTGATGTGCCTCGGCTGTTAACCGGTTGAGATAAATTGTGGTATTGCTTCCGGGATAGAAGGTTTTCGAATAACTAAGGTCATCGCTCAGTTCAATATAAAGATCAGATAGTTTCTCTGGATACAGCGATCTATTATTTCGCAGGAGGCTTTCATACTTAACCCATTTATCTTTATTTTGCCTTACAAAAGCCGCCTCGCGCATCGTGTGTTGAATATAACCCAAAGTAACATATTTAATGGATAACTTTCAAATTGAAACCGCTCAAAATATTAGTCTGGAACAGAATGTAGCGGGTATAGGCGAGCGTATACTTGCTTTTTTGATCGATCTTTCTGTTATCATAGTTTACCTGGTTTTTTCATCTTTGGTAATGGCCGGTTTAAATAGTGATTCTGGTAGTGAAATAATGTACTACCTCGTTTTAGGTCGGCCCCCTTTTCTGGTCTTGCTAATTTGGGAAACCTGCTGGGACGGCCGAACCCCG
>CBDTXN010000259.1:0-2973 GCA_965364455.1 uncultured Flavobacteriaceae bacterium | reverse complement strand
ATGTAGCGGCACTTTTTGATTCTCTTAAAAGGATCAATAACATTCTGCTGGATCTGGATCGTGATATCTGGACCTATATTTCAATGGATTACTTTAAGCAGAAGATCAAGAAAGGTGAAATTGGTTCTTCTGCCATGCCACATAAAGTTAATCCGATAGATTTTGAAAATAGCGAGGGGAACCTTGGAATTGCAAACGCACTTTTTGAACACCTGGCAGCTAAGTTGCCTGTTAGCAGGTTACAACGAGACCTTACAGATAGTACAGTATTAAGAAATATTGGTGTACCTGTAGGTCACACACTCATTGCCTTTAAATCTACTTTAAAGGGATTGAACAAATTATTACTTAATGAAGAAAAACTGAATGCTGATCTGGAGAATAACTGGGCAGTAGTTGCCGAAGCTATTCAAACGATCCTTAGAAGAGAAGGATTTAAGAATCCGTATGAAGCGTTGAAAGGTCTTACGAGAACAAATGAAAAGATCACCCAAAAAAGCATGTCAGAGTTTATAGATCAATTGGAAGTATCTGATGATATTAAAAAAGAACTTCATAAGATCACTCCCCAGAATTCTACAGGTATATAAATAAAAAAAGCCCCGTTGCCGGGGCTTTTTCTTTCAACTAATTAAACTACTATTCTACAGTAGAGTCATTTTCATCCTCAGAGCTTTCATCATCGCCAGAACTTAATTTCATTTCCACTTTTACTGAATCCTTTTCTGAAATCTCGTCACCAAAGATCTTTCCAAGACCCTTAATACCCTCAACATCTATATTTTCCTTTTCCAGGGATCTCATCAATTTCATGATCTTTTCAGGATCCATATCTTCTCCTAGCACTCTTGCTACTCCAAGCCCCATTTCTTCATCATATCCGTAAACGATCAATTCATCGATAGCATCATCTTCACCTGTGAAGTATAGAGCAGCCTTTCGATCTCCTCCGCCATACTTCATTAGCAGCTGATATTTCTCATCTTTGAAGATCTCATTAAGTTTCTTCTTCTCTGTTTCAAATTTTGCGGGATCCTCTTCCTTCTTTAGGGCCAGCACATTAATTTTTTTAATACTCTCTAATGTTGCTTTTTCTTCAGCCTCCAGGGATGCACTGTTGGTAAACATACTCGTGGGCACATCGATGGCCATAAAATCGGTATCTTCCTGATTTTCCACGTAATATTTTTGAAGGGACTTGTCGTCATTACATGATGACAGGCCAGCCAGGAAAAGTATTGCGAATAAAAATTTAAATGTTTTCATGTTTTATGATTTTTTGTTGGCATTTTTTAATTCTTCAGAACCAGGTACTTTAAGGTCTGATGTTAATTTAGATAATTGAGAAAGATCTATCTCCCCTGTAATACTCATGATCACAGACATTGGTTTGTCTCCTTCAGAACCTTCCAGGTACATAAATAATTCCTTTACATAGTTGTCGTTTTTACCCGGTAAGGAATAGAATTTTATATTCTGGCCGTCATCATTAACTCTCATCAGCTCGTCCAGTGAACCTTTCTGAAGATATGACTTCACATCTGCAGCCATTTCAGTCATGACTTTTGAGTTTGAAGATTTATAGATCTGGATACGATCCAGGTTTTCAATGAGCTTCATATATTCCTGGGCTTCAGGATCATTTTCACTAAGATCTACTTTCGCCAGCATTTTAAACATTTTGCTGGTCATTACCATGGCGTCTACTTCTTTCATGTCCTCATACTTCTCAAAATTCTGAGACTGAGTTATAAAGGGTGCCAAGGCTAACAGGAGGGTAATTACTAATCTATTCATGATTTCTGGTTTTAGTCTATTTGTATTATTTTATTTTTCGTGTTATTAAATTCTTTAAGATAAACAAGGTCTGATTTGCCTTCATTCATAAACTGAGAGACCATATTCAAGGTTTCCTTGGTTTTCTGAAGGGCTAATTCTTCATCGCTTATGGTACCCAGATCATTCTGGTTTAGCATTCTCGAAGAATCATTATAGAAAAAGATACCCAGGGCAACGATCAAGATTGCGGCAATCGAGGTCCAGGTATGCCAGTTCTTTTTTGAACTTACCTCTGGTTTATTTTCCAGTTTTTCTTCCGACTGTCTTGCGGAGAACATGAACATCATTTGATAACTTCTCAAATGCTCAGGAACATCTCCATTTAGAAAGTACTCCCGAAGTAATTTTTCTTCTGCCAGTGAAGTCTCCCCTTCATCGTAGCGCTCCAGAAGTTTATAGATTTTATATACTTCCCAAGTTATGTTTTTTTATTAAATTTTCTCTTATCGCTTTTCTAGCCCTTGATAGGGAAACTCTAATGGCTGTTTGATTCATATCCATAATTTTAGCGATCTCATCATAGTCATATTGTTCTATATCCCTTAATTGAAATATCATTTTTTGTTGTTCCGGTAAGGTGGCAACAATCCTGCCTAACCACTGCATTTCATCATTTACTTCTATTTCGGTTTGCAGAGAGGTTCGGTTACTTTCATAATTTTGATGAACTATCCTCAAATTATTATTCTGCTTCAATTTTAACTGATCTAA
Source organism: uncultured Flavobacteriaceae bacterium (assembly GCA_965364455.1). Lineage (GTDB taxonomy): Bacteria > Bacteroidota > Bacteroidia > Flavobacteriales > Flavobacteriaceae > Christiangramia. The sequence continues at coordinate 423 of CBDTXN010000259.1, read as the reverse complement.
ACAGTAATTCTTGGTAACGGTCATGGCAAATGCTTCAATATTGGCATAACTCTTGATTTTATCTTTACGATTCCACAGTTTAAGAATTACCTCCTGTGTGGCATCTTCGGCAGCTTCTTTAGAAGTTAATAGCCTTAATGCCATCCGGTACATTTTATCCTTAACAGGATTTATTATTTCAAGGAAGGTATGTTCTTTCATTAGGTTGTGGTTGGTTTTTAATGCCTTCTCACCTTTACGACGAATCAGAAATAGTTTTGTTACAAAAAATTTTTTTATTGTATATATGTAACTATTTTTAAAAAAAATTTGCTAATTCTTATTAACCCTTAATTCAATTATGAAATTTTATAAATTTTTCATCCTTTTCCTACTTGCGGGAGGATTAATTACCTCATGTTCTGATAATGATGATGTCGAGGA
>CBDTXN010000258.1:0-3004 GCA_965364455.1 uncultured Flavobacteriaceae bacterium | reverse complement strand
CTTTTATCACTACAGATGCAAACCATCTTGGAGAGCCGATTCCGGTTGATGAAGTTGAAGAATATATATTCGGAATGGTACTTTTCAATGACTGGAGTGCTCGTGATATTCAGAAATGGGAATATGTGCCACTAGGGCCGTTCCTTGCTAAGAACTTTGCGTCCTCTATTTCTCCTTGGATCGTAACTATGGATGCATTGGAACCATTTAGAACCGCAAGCCCAAAACCTGAAAAAGAATTACTTCCTTATTTGAAGTATACAGGAGAGAAGAGTTTTGATATTAATCTTGAAGTTTTCCTTCAGCCGGAAGGTGGCGAAGAGAATTCACTTTCAAAATCGAATTTTAAATATCTTTACTGGAATATGAGCCAGCAATTAGCTCACCATACAGTGAACGGTTGTCCGGTAAATTCGGGAGACATGATGGCTTCAGGTACAATTTCCGGAGCTTCAGAAGATTCTTTTGGATCTATGCTAGAACTTTCATGGGGAGGTAAAAAGCCTATAAAATTAAAAGACGGATCTGAACGTAAGTTCGTTGAAGATAATGATACCGTGATCATGAGAGGATTTTGCCAGAACGGTAATTCCAGAATTGGTTTTGGTGAAGTAAGATCAAAATTACTTCCGGTATATCAGCCAAAGAAAAAATAAGTTCATAACAACTTTAAAAAAGCCCCGCATTTTGCGGGGCTTTTTCATTTAGAAGCTGAAACAAGTTCACCTTGACGTATTTCAATTGCTTTCTTATAATCCTGAACTTGTTTTAGGATCTATTATTATTCCTAATTAAACAAGTTCTTTTAATTTATCGGCTGAAATTGCCTGATGCGATGAATGGTGCACTACTTCCCTATTCTTCAATACGATAAGTTGTGGACTTTCATGATGCACCTTAAATCTATTAGCGATCTCATTTGAAATTTCTCGGTAGCTAATTAGATCAAGAAAATATAGCTTTATTGGTTCATTTTCATCGAGATCATAATCTGATTCGAACATTTTCAAAACCATCCTGCTTATTCCGCATCTCGTAGAATGCTTTAAAATCGCCACGGTATTTTCCTCTGAAGCTTTTTCAATCTCATCTAACTGTTCCATGGATTTAAGATCTATCCACGGCGTAACATTTTTATTATCAACCTCTTCCTTCTTCTCAGAATTGAAAATTTTATTAAATATTCCCATAACATTCTTTTTCGCGAAAATAAAACTAAGTAAATTTAATAGACCAAAAATTTGAATGAATTTTTAATACTATTCAAACAATCTGTCTTTTTGTCGTTATTTTTTCAATAATACACGTCATTTTGACATTTATTTTGAATGGTATATGTATTGCCATATGAATTTCAAAAAACAATACAGATGAACTTTAATAATTTTACTATAAAATCACAGGAGGCCATCCAGCAGGCTCAGCAGCTTGCTCAGGAAATGGGCCATCAGCAGATCGAGAACGAACACATTTTCAAGGCCATTACTTTGGTTGATGAAAACGTGACCCCGTTCCTGCTAAAAAAACTGAACATAAACGTAAACCTGTTTAACCAGATCCTGGATAAAAGTTTGGAAAGCTTTCCAAAAGTAAGCGGAGGCGATATTCATTTATCCCGTGAAACCGGAAAAACAGTGAACGAAGCCTCTTCCATTGCCAAAAAAATGGAAGACGAATATGTATCTATTGAACATTTGATACTGGCCATTTTTAAATCTTCCAGTAAAGTTGCCCAGATTTTAAAAGATCAGGGAGCTACCGAAAAAGGTTTAAAAGCAGCCATAGCGGAATTGAGACAGGGAGATCGAGTTACTTCGCAAAGCGCTGAGGAAACCTATAATTCCCTGGATAAGTACGCCCGCAATCTAAATCAACTTGCAAAGGACGGAAAACTGGACCCGGTAATTGGTCGTGATGAAGAAATAAGAAGAATTCTACAGATACTCTCAAGAAGAACTAAAAACAACCCTATGCTGGTTGGTGAACCTGGTACGGGTAAAACTGCGATCGCAGAAGGACTTGCTCACCGAATCGTTGATGGAGACATTCCCGAGAATTTAAAGGATAAGAGAATTTACTCTTTGGATATGGGAGCACTTATCGCAGGTGCAAAATACAAAGGTGAATTTGAAGAAAGATTAAAAGCGGTTATCAAGGAGGTTACTTCAAGTGACGGAAGCATAGTTCTCTTTATCGATGAGATCCATACTTTAGTAGGAGCAGGTGGTGGCCAGGGAGCCATGGATGCCGCAAACATTTTAAAACCTGCACTTGCACGTGGTGAATTAAGGGCTATCGGTGCAACTACATTGGATGAATACCAGAAATATTTTGAAAAGGACAAGGCCCTGGAACGTCGTTTCCAGAAGGTTACGGTTGAAGAGCCCGATACTGAAAGTGCAATTTCCATACTTCGTGGTATCAAGGAAAAATACGAAACTCACCATAAAGTAAGGATCAAGGATGAAGCGATCATCGCTGCTGTGGAACTTTCACAACGCTATATTACAAACAGATTTCTCCCAGATAAGGCGATCGACCTTATGGATGAAGCTGCTTCAAAATTAAGAATGGAAATCAATTCCAAACCTGAGGAACTTGATGTTCTGGATCGTAAGATCATGCAATTGGAGATCGAGATAGAGGCAATTAAACGTGAAAAGGATGAAGCTAAATTAAAAGCTCTTCGCGCTGACCTTGCCAACCTTAAGGAAGAGCGTAATGATCTACATGCCCGCTGGATGAGCGAAAAGGAAATTGTAGATAATATTCAGACTGCTAAATCTGAAATTGAAGAATATAAACTGGAAGCCGAGAAAGCAGAGCGTGAAGGTGATTATGGAAAAGTCGCTGAAATAAGGTACGGAAAGATCAAAGAGGCCCAGGAAAAATTAGAGAAGCTGCAGGAACAGGTTGCTGAAAATCAAAACGAAAAGTCTCTGATACAGGAGGAAGTTACGAAGGAAGATAGCGCGGAAGTCGTTGCGAAATGGACTGGAATCCC
>CBDTXN010000257.1:0-3013 GCA_965364455.1 uncultured Flavobacteriaceae bacterium | reverse complement strand
ATATAAAGGTTTCCGAAATTATTTTATCAAACTTAATAATATAAATCCTTTGGGAAAACCTATTAGAATATTTTGTTTTAAAAGGTACTCCTACGAAATCGAGCTAAGAGATCACACCGGAACCAATTAATTCCTCCTCGAGGTACCAGGCTACAAATTGTCCTTCGGTAATAGATGCTTGAGGTTGTTCAAATACAACATACATTCCATTATCCGTTTGATGCAAGGTAGCATCCTGAAGTGGCTGACGATATCTGATTCTTGCTTTTACCTTAAGTTCTTCACCATCACCAATGCTGAGGTCTCTTCGTACCCAATGTATTTCGTCCTGGGTAATGAAAAGTCCCTGCCGGTAAATTCCCGGATGATCTTTTCCCTGGCCGGTATAGATAACATTTTCTTCAACATCTGTATCAATTACAAACAAGGGCTCCGGAGTTCCACCTACGGCAAGTCCTTTACGCTGTCCTTTTGTAAAGTAATGCGCACCCTGATGTTGTCCAACCACTTTTCCATCTTCCAGGCTGTAATTGTACTTTTTTGAAAGATGTTTCAGTTCTTCTATCTGATTAGTGAAATCCAGCTTCGCTTGTTGATAATTTTCAAATTCAGCCGGAACTTCTACAATTACTCCTTCTCTTGGTTTTAATTTTTGCTGAAGAAAATCTGGAAGTCTTACTTTACCAATAAAACAAAGTCCCTGGGAATCTTTCTTTTCTGCCGTAACCAGGTTTTGATCTGCCGCGATCTTTCTAACTTCAGATTTCTGTAATTCCCCAATGGGAAATAGAGTTTTAGAAAGCTGTTCTTGTGTTAGCTGACAAAGAAAATATGACTGGTCCTTATTATTGTCTTTTCCTGAAAGAAGCTGATATATAGTTTTTCCATCCTTTTCGAATTCCGCTTTCCTGCAATAGTGACCAGTAGCAACATAATCTGCTCCAAGAGAAAGAGCGATCTTCATGAATACATCAAACTTAATTTCCCGGTTACAAAGAACATCAGGATTAGGAGTTCGACCTTTTTCATATTCATTGAACATATAGTCTACGATACGTTCCTTATACTGCTCACTTAGGTCTACAGTTTGAAATGGAATGCCTAGTTTTTCGGCAACCATCATGGCATCATTGCTGTCATCCAGCCATGGACATTCATCTGAAATGGTAACTGAATCATCATGCCAGTTTTTCATAAAAAGCCCAATGACCTCATATCCCTGTTCTTTTAAAAGATATGCGGAAACACTTGAATCTACACCTCCCGATAATCCAACAACAACTTTTTTCATTTTCCCTGTTTTAATCTTCTTTATTTACCGATACTAAAGTCGGTAAGGCGGGCACAAAATTACGAAATAAAAAAAGGTGGCGAAAGCCACCTTTGAACTATAGTGTTTAATAAATCTAGTTTCTTTCGAAGGTGAGACTAGCTGTTGGAAGCAGGTTAGGAACAAAAGTAAACCTGTTATTGTTGAAAGTTATTGTTCCAGTAACCGGAGCATCGAAACCAGGTATTTCTATTGTGTACTGGGAATTAGATGAACTACTCCAGGTTCCGGTGTCATTAGCAGATTCACAAGAGCCGTCCACATTGGAATAGAATGTAGAGGAGGCTGAATTATCCGTATTGAAGGTTATGGTCGATTGACTGGTACAGTCATCTACTGTATATCCAGGGATGCTATTTGCTTCAACTAGCACCCATGTTCCAACAATATTATCATCTGATGCTGAGTCGTCATCGTCATCGCTACAAGCGGTAAATAAACTAATTGATAAAAATAGAATTAAAAGCTTTTTCATAAGTAGATGTTTTTGTTATTCAAATATATCGATAATTAATAATCTTCTTCATTTTTTAATTTTCCTTCCTCATAAAATTTCCAATGCCCAGTTTTCCTGCCCTCAGTATAAAATCCTTCCATAATTTTTTCACCATTTACATTATAGTAGAATGCCGGGCCGTAAAGTTCTCCATTAATAAATTGTAGCTTTTTCGTGACCTGTCCGTTATCAGCATAAATGGTACTTTCTCCATTTTTCATTCCTTTTGTGTATTCTGTCTTTTCTGCGAGTTGGCCGTTAGGAAAAAATGTTTTTTGAAAACCATGTAGCTTATCCTTTTTATATTCCTCTATCATCATAATACTATCTGAGTCTTTGTGATAATAAACCCATTTACCTTCTCGTTTCTTATCCAACATCATTCCTTCACTTATTGGTTTTCCAGTCTGTGTATAATAAGTAACCTGAACAGAATCTTTATTTTCCTGAAAATTCATAATCGCTGAGGGATGATCATAAAATCCTTTTTTGTAGAATTTAAAAGTTCCAATTTCTTGCCCATGATCAAATTTTCCCTCGAATTTCGGGTTAGAAGTGCCTTTAAAATCGACTTTCCACTCTCCATGACGCCGTCCTTCTTCATCAAATTGATTATTTTGTCCAGTGCAAAAAACTGAATAACAGGAAATTAAAATGGTAAAAAAGGGTTGTTTATACATTTTTAACAAAGATTAAACAGAATTATTGATTATTTGAATCTACATTTATAAAAAAATCAGAAGCTAATCAATAAATTAAATTTAGACTTATGAGTTTTATTTTAAATAATGTAAAAATAAGTTTTCTCACTATTTTTATTTGTTTCGGATTTACGGCATGTGATGAAGAGGATGACTTTCAATTCGACGATGATGTCCTAGTAACTCCAGATCCCGATCCAGTGGATGATACTCCTGTAGAATCAAATACTATCATCGATTTTGTAAATGCAAATGATGATTATTCGTCCCTAGGCGCAGCTATAGAAACAGCTGGTCTTACTGAAACTCTAAACGACCCAGATACAGAATTTACTGTATTCGCTCCAAATAATGATGCGTTTCAATCGCTATTAGATTCCAATGATGACTGGTCAGAATTAGGAGATATTCCTGTAGAAACTTTAGAATTAGTACTTATGAATCACGTACAAACAGGAAGTATAATGTCTACTGATCTTTCAACTG
>CBDTXN010000256.1:0-3094 GCA_965364455.1 uncultured Flavobacteriaceae bacterium | reverse complement strand
AATTTCCAACAACTCGGTTTGAAATGCAACAGTATAAGGTTGAGAAATAGTTTGATCTGCAGCGATGGGAAATGCTTTATCCTGGTAAGCATGATCTTCAAAGCTACTATCCATAAAAAGATGGCGGGGAATTTTACCAATAGCTGCAAGGACTTTCTCATCGGTGATCCCTTTCTTTTTCACGGTTCTCACCAATTGCTGCCTTTTCCCCTGGTGTCTGTATGTATCTTTCAAGTTAGTATGCTTTTTTCAGGCTACAAAATTAGGCATTAGTACTGATTTATCCCAAGCAAAGAGCCCCCGGGATTTGAGCTAATTTTATAAAGTATTTAATATCAAAATGCTATTTTTGTGAAAAATGCAAAAATATGCTGAAAGCAGGAGTTCTGGGTGCTGGTCACCTCGGTAAAATTCATCTTAAACTTTTAAACCAATCTGAAGAATTCGAACTTATAGGATTCTACGATGCCAATAAGAAGAACGCTGAAAAGATAGCCTCTGAATTCGGTTATAAAATGTTTGATGATCTTGATGAATTGATCGCTGCGGTAGATATGATCGATGTGGTAACTCCTACTCTTTCTCACTTTGTTGTTGCCAAAAAAGTGATCTCGGCAGGAAAACATCTGTTTATCGAAAAACCGATCACCAATACCTATGAGGAAGCTAAAGAGCTTATCGAGCTTGCCAAAAAGCATGGCGTTAAAGGACAGGTGGGACATGTAGAAAGATTCAACCCTGCATTCCAGGCAGTGGCAGATCGCATAGAAAACCCAATGTTCATCGAAGCCCACAGATTAGCAGAATTTAATCCGCGTGGAACCGATGTGCCGGTAGTACTAGATCTTATGATCCATGACATTGATGCTGTCTTAAGCGTGGTGAAATCTGATGTGAAAAAGATCAATGCCAGCGGTGTTTCAGTAATTAGTGACACTCCAGATATCGCGAATGCGAGAATAGAATTTGAAAATGGCTGTGTGGCCAATCTCACCGCCAGCAGGATCTCTATGAAGAATATGAGAAAATCAAGGTTCTTTCAGCGTGATGCCTATATATCTGTCGATTTTCTGGAGAAGAAATGTGAAGTGGTGAAGATGAAAGATGCGCCAGAGGATCCCGATGATTTTGCCATGATCCTGCAAAATGCTGAAGGCATCAAAAAACAGATCTATTTCGACAATCCTAATGTTTCTCCAAATAATGCTATTCTAGAGGAACTGGAAAGTTTTGCCGATGCTATAAATAATGATAAAGAACCAGTAGTTACCATGGAACAGGGTGCAAAAGCGTTGCATGTTGCCAACCAGGTGATCGCTAATTTTAATGTATAACTAATATTTCTTTGTTCCCCGTCATCCTGAACTTGATTCAGGATCTCATGAGAAGCTGAAACAAGTTCAGCTTGACGAGGGATTCTAAGAAATTCCATGAAAAACGAATAAAATGAAAAACATTGCAGTAATAGGAGCCGGAACAATGGGGAACGGTATCGCTCATACCTTCGCCCAAGGCGGATACAAAGTTCAACTAATTGATATTTCTGAAGAAAGCCTGAAAAAAGGAATGGCTACCATCTCCAAAAACCTGGACAGGATGGTGGCAAAGGAAAAGATCAGTGAAGAGAATAAAAATGAGACCCTTGGTAATATCACTACTTTTACTGAAATCTCAGAAGGAGTAAAAGATTCTAGTCTTGTTGTAGAAGCAGCTACAGAAAACACTGAACTAAAACTTAAGATCTTCAGACACCTGGACCAAAGCACTTCAGCAGATACTATCCTGGCGACCAATACCTCATCAATATCTATTACCCAGATCGCTTCTGCCGTTTCAAATCCGGAAAGAGTTATAGGAATGCATTTTATGAATCCTGTGCCAATTATGAAGCTGGTAGAGATCATTCGCGGTTATAACACCAGCGATCAAGTGACGAGTACTATCATGGAGCTTTCTGAAAAACTCAATAAAGTACCAGTAGAAGTAAATGATTACCCTGGATTCGTAGCTAACAGGATCCTAATGCCTATGATCAATGAGGCTATTGAAACACTTTACAATGGTGTTGCCGGGGTGTACGAGATCGATACGGTAATGAAACTGGGAATGGCTCATCCAATGGGACCACTTCAGCTTGCTGATTTTATTGGCCTTGATGTTTGTCATTCTATCCTTGAGGTAATGTACGACGGATTCAAAAATCCGAAATATGCTCCATGTCCGTTACTTACCAATATGGTAAGAGCCGGAAAGATTGGGGTGAAGTCTGGCGAAGGTTTCTACGATTATTCTGAAAGCAGAAAAGCGGAAAAGGTTTCTTCTCAGTTTAGTAGTTAGATATTAGTATTGAGCATTAAGATTTCTCCCTAAGATCGAAATGACCAATTTTAAGTCATTTTGAAATGGTTTTTAAACACGGCTGAGAAATCTCTGAAAAGCAATAAATTTAATTTGACCAAGATACTTCCATTTAAAGCTGTAAGGCCGGCCCGTGAATTTGCGGGCCTTGTGGCTTCCCGTTCTTACGAAGACTATAGTGATGAGGAATTAAGGGCTCAGTTAGAATATAACCCCTACTCTTTTCTTCATATCATTAATCCCGGCTATAAATTTCAGCATGAAATTGGTGGGGAGAAGCGTTTTGGAATGGTAAAGAACCGCTACCTAGAATTCAAGGAAGAAAATACTTTTATCCAGGATAAGCAGGATTGTTACTACATCTATAATATCCAGACCCGCGAAGCATCCTGCTGCGGAATCATCGCTGCCGCCAGTGTGCAGGATTACGAGAATGACGTGATCCGCCGGCATGAAGATACCATTGCCCATCGTGAGGAACTGTTTAAAGAATATCTGAAAGTGGTAGGGTTTAATACGGAACCTGTTTTACTCACCTACCCCGATAATTCTGTGATCAACGAATTACTGGTGGAAAGGATGAAAACACGTCCCGAATATGAATTCGCGACTGCTAATAAAGAGATCCATTCGCTCTGGCTAATTGATGATCCCGAAAATATTCAAAAGATCAAGGATCAGTTCGATGCCATGGAAAAGTTATATATCGCTGATGGTCATCATAGAAGTGCTTCTT
>CBDTXN010000255.1:0-3097 GCA_965364455.1 uncultured Flavobacteriaceae bacterium | reverse complement strand
GTTTCAAAGATCGAAACTCTTGATCCTTATCACGCTCAAACAGGACCGGCTTTAAGAAATGATCAGAAAACGATCTCTTCACATCTGGAATTACTGGATGAAGACAGGAAAAAGATATATACTATATTAACCGAATCTATACAGAAATTACATGGAAAAGAGCTATAAAGAACATCTGAATCAAATTAAAACCTTCGTCTTTGATGTAGACGGGGTATTAACTGACGGAAATATCCAGATCTCAACTCATGGAGAACTTCTAAGAACAATGAATACCAAGGATGGATATGCTATGAAAATGGCGCACAATGCCGGTTATACAGTGTGCATTATCAGCGGAGGTAAGAACGAAGGTGTACGCGCTCGTTTACGCGACCTTGGAATTACCGATATATATCTTGGTATTAGCGACAAGGTGGAACAAATGGATGAGTTCTTTGATATTTATAGCATTAAGCCGGAAGAAGTACTTTATATGGGTGATGATATCCCAGATTATTACCCCATGAAACTGGTAGGCCTCCCATGTTGCCCACAGGACGCTGTTCCTGAAGTAAAGGAAGTTTCGCTTTATGTTTCGCACAAAAAAGGAGGTGAAGGTTGTGTGAGGGATGTTATCGAGCAGGTAATGAAAGTTCAGGGTAAATGGATCGATAAAAACTCCTAATTAATGCTGATTTACCTTAAGCTGATTAGAGCCGGAAACCTCGTATTCATTGCTCTAACTATGTTTCTTATCAAATACGGGCTATTTGAACCTTTTGGAGTAGCAATAACTCTTAATCTTTTTGGATTTTCAATGCTCGTGCTTGCAGTAGTTTTAGTAGCTGCTGCCGGGTATGTGATTAATGACATTTATGATGTTTCTGCCGATCTCAGAAATAAACCAGACCGTACATTTATTCAGAATAAAATTTCTGAAAAATCTGCCTACAGAATTTTCTTTATCCTGAATATCATTGGGGTTGGCTTAGGTTTCTATTTATCAAATATGATCGGCAGACCAGGATTTTCAGCCTTTTTCATATTTGGGTCTGCTATACTTTATTTATACAATTCCCAGTTTCAGCAAACCATTCTGGTGGGAAATATCCTGGTAAGTATCATTGTAGGACTTATTCCTATCGGGGTTGGTTTATATGATCTTCTACCGGCTATCACCCCGGAAAACAAGCAAACTCAATCCACGATTTTTTCAATTTTAATAGATTACTCCATTTTTGCTTTTTTGATTAACTTTCTAAGAGAGATCGTTAAAGATCAACAGGATATGGATGGTGATTACAATGCAGGATATAGAACTCTGCCCATTGTATTTGGAAAGAGCCGTACCAATAAAATATTATTCGCTATCGGATTTATACCATTAGGTTTTCTTATCTACTATATCTACCAGTACCTTTTTGAAAATACCCGAGCAGTTGTTTACACCTTGTTTCTGTTGGTTGCTCCCCTGCTCTATTTTCAGATCAATATCCTGACGGCGAAAAAAAAGTCTGAATATGCTCTTTTGAGTAAAATTTTGAAGGCTGTATTATTCTTTGGACTTATCTCCATTGGACTGTTGCAGTTCATATTATTATAACACTATGCTTAAAGATTTTTTAAAAGACTACGAGATCATACTTGCCTCAGGCTCCCCGAGAAGACAAAAATTCTTTCAGGAACTTGAGATCCCGGTTACGACCGATGTAAGGCCTGTGGACGAAATTTATCCCGAAGATCTAAAGGAAGAGGAAATAACAGATTACCTGGCTGCATTAAAAGCTAAAGCATTTACAAACCTAAAGTCAAATCAAATTCTTATTACCAGCGATACCATTGTTTATAACGATGGGAAAGCGATGGGTAAACCGAAAGATCATGACGAAGCTGTAAAAATGATAAAATCCTTATCCGGTAAAGATCATGATGTGATCACATCTGTATGCTTTACAACCTCAGATTCACAAAAGATCCTTAATCATACTACCCGGGTTTATTTTTCCGAATTAAGTGATGAAGAGATCGACTATTATGTTAGCAATTATAAACCTTTTGATAAGGCGGGTGGCTACGCAATTCAGGAATGGATAGGATTAATAGGGATCGAAAAAATAGAAGGCAGTTATTTTAATGTAGTAGGATTACCCACTCACCTTGTTTACAAAACACTTGGGGAACTCATGGAAAACTGAATTTTGTAACTTTAAAAGAAAACATGAAGAGTTTTGCTTATTCTGTAATCCTCCTTTTGATCCTAACCTCATGCGCTAGTCCGTCTCAGGAAAAAAGGTCATTAGACCTTTCTGAAGATTTTAAAAACTACTGGTATTCCGGGCAAGCTGAGATCACTTCTTACGACCTGGAACAGGCAAGGTATGGTGAAATGAGAAAAGGAGAAGCAGTCCTTATTTTTGTAACTGAAGACTTTCTTCCCGGGGAACAGGTAAAAGCGAATTCCTCAAATGATAAAAATGTCTCTGTTCTAAAGCTAAATGCTACTAAGAACTTTATTACCGGAATCTATCCCTATAGTATAATGCAAAGCACTTTCTATCCATTAAATGGTGAAGAGCACGCTTTAAAAATATCTGCTTCTATTCAGGAATGGTGTGGCCAGGTTTATTCTCAACTCAACAAAAGGGATAAATTTGAGATAACAAGTCATTCCTATTTTCAGGGAGAAGCTGATCAAGATTTTGAATTACCTAAGGTTCACCTGGAAAATGAGGTCTGGAATCGATTAAGAATAGATCCTGATGCTATGCCTACTGGTGATTTTGAAATGATCCCGTCTTTTGAATATTTAAGACTGACCCATAAAGAAATAAAAACCTACAAAGTTACAGGAGAATTCTATACCCTGGACGATTATAATGTTTATAGTCTGGAGTATCCTGAATTACAACGTCAACTAAAAATATACTTTAGTATGGGCTTTCCGAATACCATTGAAAAATGGGAAGAATCCTATCCATCAGGTTTTGGAGAAAATGCCGGGATTTTAACATCAAAAGCGGTAAAAAAACAGCGCATAAAATCAGACTACTGGAACAAGAATTCGAATAATAATATACCTTTACGTAAAAATCTTGATCTAAATTAATGTACGAAA
>CBDTXN010000254.1:0-3118 GCA_965364455.1 uncultured Flavobacteriaceae bacterium | reverse complement strand
CACATCAAAAATTAAGAACTTTTAATGAATTCAAGAATTGAAATAACTTTTAAATCTTATATTCACAAACAGGTAAAGCAATAATATCTGAATAGATGAAAAAGTTTTTATCCTTTATTTTCTTGTTATGCAGTGCTTCTTTATTTGCCCAGCAAGGTAGCGGTATAAATAATGACCTAAACAATGAAGAACAAGCTACTCTCCGGGCTAAACTACTTGCTATGCAACTTGATCTGAATGAAGATCAAAAAGTTAGACTTAAAGAACTTTTCCGGGAGAGAATAGAAGCCATAGACAAGTTGCAGGAAGAAAACCGCGAAATTACAGAAGAACAGCGTGAATTCAACGAAAGCCAAAAAGCTGAACTGCGTGAAATTCTGAATGAAGAACAATATTCTAAATGGGAGCGACTCCGGGTAAAAAGACATCTCGGTCGTAAAAATCCTGAAATAGTTAAAAAGAACTAGCCTTTTTTAGATCGATCCTTACCAAATGTAGGATTTGCTTCTATCCCTTTTCTAATTCACAAAGAACTTTACAATAAGTCCACCTGCAAGCCATAGGTAACAGGCAAAAGCAAGATACTTAAGAGTCTTTTCAAGCGCCTCACTTTTAGGTGCCATTTCTTTCATGAACATCACATCGTCCCTTTTAAAGAATCCCAGGTAAACTAAATAACCTGAGATCGCCAGGAAAGCCATGTTCAGCCAGAAAGTGTAGTCTATCTTGAAATATTCTGCATCCTGGATCTTCACTTGAGATGGATCTGGTAAAAGGTTAAACAGATCAAATCCGTAATGCAACGCCAGGGAGGCTCCAACCAGGGAGGTGAATAAAAGAAAGAGGATAAAAAAGCTCATTTTCCAGCCATAATATTTTGCATTGATCCTTAAGATAGGGAACACTACGAGGTCACTAAATATAAAAGCCATTACCCCGGCGAAACTCACTCCTTTTCCAAAGAGTAAGGCTGCCAGAGGAATATTACCCATAGAGCCGATAAAGGTAAGGAATGCCGCTACCGGGCCTACAACGATATGTTCTAGGATGGTGAAGAACCCAAAATCGGTTTTTCCCTGCCCGCTATTAATGAAAAGTGTCTCAAAAAAGGAATCTGGAACAAAAGCTGCGACAATCCCGGCGATGGTAAATCCTACGGTAACATCCTTCCAAACCATTTTCCATTCCATCCCATATTGCTGGGAAACCTTGGCCCAGCTGGTTTCAGATTTCATTTTCTTTTTCCAGGATTTATCTGAAGTATTTTCATCGTCATCTTCATCATCCAGTTTTTTTCGTGCTTCTTTGATAAGCTTTTTAGGATTTATGATTCGTATCAAAAGCCAGCGGATAAGGAGTAAAAGAATTCCTCCAACATATTCTCCCACTACAAACTGCCAGCCTAAAAATATAGAGATGATAATCCCCAGCTCAATTACCAGATTGGTAGAAGCGAGTAAAAAAGCGATTGAAGAAATAAAACTAGCCCCTTTTTTAAACAGACTTTTGGTTGACGCCAGGGCTGCGAAACTACAGGAGCTACTTATAAAACCGAAGAAGGCACCCAATAATGGCCCCTTGGACTCATTTTTACCCATGGTTTCCTGCATCTTCTTTTCGGTCACAAAAACCTGTATACAACTACTTATCACATATCCCAGGGCAAAGGCCCATAAGGCCATCCAGAAAAACCCTGAAGTGGTATATGCTGCTTCTCCCCATTTGCTTAAAAAATCCTGCATAAATAAAATTCTCTAATTCATATTGTTTTTACGTAAAGCTGCTCCGATCCTTAGGGAGTTTCCAGCTTCTCAATCAGATCCTGAAACAAGTTCAGGATGACTTCCAGTTCAATCTTTTAGACCCTGAAAATCCAGAAGCATCGGGATCATTTGATACTTCATCAATATTGTCATTTCGAAGGAGCAAGGCGACTGAGAAATCTCTTCTTTAAGAGATCTCTCCCTTCAGTCTAGATGACATATAATACGGTCACAACCTAGCATTCCTCAACCTAAGCGCATTTGCGATCACCGAAACAGAACTAAAGCTCATGGCCAAAGCTGCGATCATAGGTGATAACAGTAATCCGAAGAACGGATACAGAACCCCCGCTGCGATTGGTACTCCAATACTATTATAGATCAGGGCAAAGAACAGATTCTGCTTAATATTCTTCATCACCTTTTCGCTTAGTCTAATTGCCTTCAGCACTCCTTTTAGATCTCCTTTTACCAGGGTAACCTCAGCGCTTTCGATAGCCACATCGGTTCCCGTACCCATGGCGATACCAATATCTGACTGTGCCAGTGCCGGGGCATCATTAATACCATCTCCAGCCATGGCTACTTTTCTACCTTGAGCCTGAAGTTTCTTCACTTCGTCCATCTTATTTTGCGGCACCATCCCTGCTTTAAAGTCGGCCAGGTTCAATTCTTTTGCCACCGCCGAAGCTGTTTTCTCGTTATCACCGGTAAGCATTACCACTTTAATTCCCTCCTTCTGAAGTTCATTTAAAGCTTCCCTGCTGGTTGCTTTTATCTTATCTGAAATTGTCACAAATCCAACTACTTTTGAATCTACAACCAGGTAAGAAACCGTTTTACCCTTTTCCTGTTCTGCCTCAACCTGCCTTTCAACCTCGCCGGAAATTTCAGCATTCTCAACCTGCATCAATTTATCATTTCCGAGAGCGAGTTGCTTTCCTTCAAATTTCGCCTCTACTCCTTTTCCGGTCACTGCATTGAATTCTGAGGCTTCACCATATACAACATTTTCAGCCTTCGCATAATTTACGGTAGCCGTTGCCAGCGGATGCTCACTTTGTGCATTCACTGAAGCGATCAATCTTATAATCTCTTTTTCTGTGTATTCCGAAGAAACCGAAACCACTTTTTCTACAGAAGGTTTCCCTTCTGTGATCGTACCTGTCTTATCAATGATGAGCGTATCTATGTCGTTCATTTCTTCAAGTGCACGGGCATTTGTAAGAAGAACCCCATTTTTTGCGCCTTTACCTACGCCTACCATGACCGACATTGGTGTTGCTAAACCTAAAGCACATGGGCAGGCGATTATTAAAACCGCAATGGCGTTCACCAAAGCATAAACGTAAGCC
>CBDTXN010000253.1:0-3127 GCA_965364455.1 uncultured Flavobacteriaceae bacterium | reverse complement strand
GCTTTATGCAAGGAGCAGGGTGCAGATGTTGTTTATACTGAGTTCATCTCTTCAGAAGGCCTTATTCGCGACGCAGCGAAAAGCACCATGAAACTTGATATTTATGAAAAGGAACGTCCTGTGGGGATCCAGATCTTTGGAGCCAACCTGGAATCCATGCTGCAATCTGTTGAAATCGTAGAAAAATCAGGCCCGGATATTATTGATATCAACTTTGGATGCCCGGTTAAAAAGGTTGTTTCCAAAGGAGCCGGTGCAGGTATATTAAAAGATGTAGATCTCATGGTTTCACTTACTAAAGCCATGGTTGAACACACAAAATTACCGGTAACCGTAAAGACCCGCTTAGGTTGGGATCATGATTCTATCAAGATCCTTGAGGTTGCTGAGAGGCTTCAGGACGTAGGTTGCCAGGCAATTTCCATTCATGGTAGAACCAGAGCTCAAATGTATAAAGGAGAAGCCGACTGGGCGCCTATCGCCGAGGTGAAGAACAACCCACGTATGCATATTCCTGTTTTTGGCAATGGAGATGTAGATACTTCTGAACGCGCCATGGAAATGCGTGATAAATTTGGACTTGACGGAGCAATGATAGGCCGTGCAAGTATCGGTTACCCATGGTTTTTTAGAGAAGTGAAACATTATTTTGAGACTGGTGAACATTTGCCTCCGCCTACCATGAAAGAACGTTTAGATGCTGCCAGAAGGCACCTGCAAATGGCCATCGACTGGAAAGGTGAGCGATTAGTTGTTTTTGAACCCCGCCGTCATTATACCAATTACTGGAAAGGGAGTCCGCATGGGAAAGAGTATCGCATGAAAATGGTAACCAGCGATGATTCAGTAGATGTATTTAAAGCCTTTGATGAGGTAGAGAAAGAATTTTCAGATTACCAGTTCGCTTAAGCAAGCGCTTTTTTACTGCGGCCGGCAGCGATATATGAGGCAATTAATCCAAGGGTGAAAATGGTGATGAGAACGATCAGTATATTCTCTACTTTCATTTGGACAGGATAAGGCAGATTTGGTGTGATCATGACCAGGTCATAATTCATTTGTAAAAGAATAAGGATGATGGCTACTCCTAAGCCTATAATACCTCCAAGACCTGTCATTAGCATACCTTGCAAAAAGAAGATATTCTTGATCTGGTTTGGAGAGGCACCAAGATTATGCAGGGTTTTTATGTTTTCCCGCTTATCAAGGATCATCACAATGATAGATCCTACCACGTTAAAAAGAGCTATCGTTAGGACCAGCGTAAAAATGAGGTAAACAAAAAGGTTTTCAGAATTAAGCATTTTATTAAGTGCATCATTCAACTCTGCCCTTGTTTTTACGATCGCTTTACCTTGAAAAACCTTATCAATTTTAGTCGTAACCTCTTCAACCGATGCTTCCGGATTTACTTTAAATTCAACAGCTGAATATTCATTTTCCCCCATATTCAGGAGGTCCCTGGCAAAATTGATATTGGTAAAAACATATTTGTCATCCAGTTCTTCATTCACACTATAGATGCCACTAACAATAGATTGCCTGGTGTTAAAGGCATCCTGGAGATTGGTCATGGTAATAGCCCCCTTTCCGGGAATTGGAACCATGATCTTAAGAAGGTTCTGGTAGTTGAAGGTTCCTACATCCAATAACCTGGATAGTCCATTACCAATAACCACCTGGGGTTCACTTTTGGTTAGCCAGGTACCGAATACGACCGCGCTGTCAATTTGATTCACCAGGCGGTAGTTTTCATCTACCCCTTTGATATAAGCCGGGTTTGTTTTGGATTTATAACTAAGAATAACTCTTTCCTCAACAATTTTACTGAATTCAGCGATCTCAGGCATATCCTGAAGCTGTTTCAGTTGCTCTTCAGAAATATTCAAAACCTTTCCCTGTTGGGGAATTGCCTTAAGGTCAGGATCAAATTCGTTCGAAAAAGAGAGGCTGAAATCTCTAAGTCCGGAGAAGCCGCTAAGAACTATAAATAGTGAAAAGGCACCAGCAAACACTCCAATCGCTGCGATGATCGTAATGATATTGATCGCATTGTTCTTACTTTTGGTAAACAAATACCTCTTGGCGATGTAGAGTGGAAATCTCAAATTAAGACTTTTTCCTTTTGTCTAAAAGATCTGGATTTGAAATAGGATCTTCCTTGCCTTTAATAGATTTTTCGATTCCGTCTATATATTCCAGGGAATCGTCTATATAGAAATTAAGATCTGGCATTTTACGAAGTTGATGCTTGGTACGTTGCGCCACTTCATGCTTGATCTGAGATTTATTCTCATTGATCTCCTTTATAACTTCTTCCTGATGTTTATTTGGGAAAATGCTTACGTAAGCTTTTGCGATAGAAAGATCTGTGGTCACTCTAACCTTGGAAACAGAAATCAAGATTCCTGTCCTGCCACTTTCTCTAAGAGAGTTCTGTAATATATCGGCCAGGTCCTTCTGCAATAATCCACCAATCTTCTTTTGTCTGTTTGTTTCTTCCATGCTACAAAAGTAAAATTTTTAACTGTGATTTATCTTCATATAAATGAATTTGAATCATATAACATTATTTAATGATATTTGTTTTATTAAATTGAACAGGAATGAAGCGAATTGAACATATAGGAATTGCAGTAAAAGATCTGGATGCAGCCAATGAGATCTATAAAAAGGTCCTGGGTGCTGAGCATTATAAAACTGAAACCGTGGAAAGTGAAGGGGTCTCAACCTCATTTTTTAAAGTTGGAGAAAGTAAGATCGAATTACTGGCGGCGACCAGGCCAGATAGCCCGATTTCAAAATTTATTGAAAAGAGAGGAGAGGGAATTCATCATATGGCCTTTTATGTAGATGATATTAAAGCTGAAATAGAAAGGCTTAAGAAAGAGGGTTTTAGATTGTTGAATGATCAGCCTAAGACCGGTGCAGATAATAAGATCGTTGCTTTTATGCATCCAAAAGATGCCAATGGAGTACTGGTAGAGCTGTGTCAGGAAAAATAGGAATATTTTTGTTTGGTGCGTAACTTGCAATTATCTAAATTTGCGCTCGCGATACAAATACGTATCAGGTCCCATAGCTCAGTTGGTTAGAGCACCTGACTCATAATCAGGTGGTCCTTGGT
>CBDTXN010000252.1:0-3127 GCA_965364455.1 uncultured Flavobacteriaceae bacterium | reverse complement strand
TCGCTTCCTGGAATGAACGTACCGAAGCCAGGAAAAAGCTTTCCCTGCTGAAGTTGTAATGCTTCGCAATTTCAATGATGGTGCTAATAAAGGCGTTCACCTTGGCCGGTGCATTAGAAACGATATCTATAAGGTTACTTTCCTTGATTCCGAAGAGCTCTAAAGGTATTTCTTTCAATATTTTCGACTGAAGAAGCTCCCCTATCGGAGCCAGGTTCTTATCCAGTTTTAAGGAAACCATCTGGTCGTAAGGAACTTCTAATTTATCTGAAAGCAGGGCAATTTTATCTGGCTTGGGATATTTTTTTCCATTTTCAATTTCATTCAAATAAGACTTAGATAAGCCCGAAAGTTTCGATAATCCAAAGAGGGATAAATTCTTCTCAGTCCTTATCTGCTTTAGCTTCAGCCCAAAAATAAGTTTGATGTACTCTTCTTCCATAATTCAAATATAGCTAATTCTGCGAACATTTATAAATTGCGAATTTATACTTTTAGCGAACGTTCGCTTGTTTTATCAAATTCTTTGTTTTAATATTGTGATGTAAAACACTAACACCATGGAACACACATCTTTAAAATTAGCCAACCTGAAATTCTCAAAAGAGGCTACTAATTATTATCCAGAGATACTTACCGATGAGGCGCTCGACTTTCTGGTAGCGCTGCATGAAAAATTCAACGGGAAGCGATTATCACTTGTACAAAAAAGGGAGGAACAGCAAAAAGTATTTGATACCGGAAGATTACCGGAATTTCCATCTGAAACAAGATCTATACGTGAAGGAGACTGGAAAACAGGTGAAATCCCTGAAGATCTAAAAGACAGGCGTGTCGAGATCACTGGTCCTGTAGACCGGAAGATGATCATCAATGCTTTGAATTCTGGTGCCAAAACTTTTATGGCCGACCTTGAAGACAGCACCTCCCCTACCTGGAAAAATGTGGTCGAAGGTCAGCGTAACCTTATTGATGCTAACAAAAAAACCATTTCGCTGGAAGACCCTAAACGTGGAAAATCCTATAATTTAAAAGATGATACTGCAGTTTTATTGGTACGTCCACGAGGCCTTCACCTTAACGAAAAGCATCTTTTAATTAATGACGAGGAAACTTCTGGCAGCCTGCTGGATTTTGGATTGTATGTTTTCCATAACACTAAAACAATGATGGAAAATGGCACTGCGCCTTACTTCTATCTTCCGAAACTGGAACATTACCTGGAAGCACGCTGGTGGAACAAAGTTTTTAATTTCGCACAGGAATACCTGGATGTCCCTGTCGGAACTTTCAAAGCTACGGTTTTGGTTGAAACGATCACGGCAAGTTTTCAGTTGGACGAGATCATCTATGAATTGAAAGATCATATCGTTGGTTTGAACTGCGGTCGCTGGGATTATATCTTCTCTTATATCAAGAAATTCAGAAATCATAAGGATTTTGTGGTGCCTAACCGTGACCAGGTGACCATGACCTCTCCCTTTATGGAAGCTTATTCGAAATTAGTGATCCAACGTTGCCATAAACGCGGTATCCTGGCGATAGGCGGAATGGCTGCCCAGATCCCGATCAAGAATAATGACAGGGCAAATGCTGCAGCCATAGAAAAAGTTAGAAAAGACAAGGAACGAGAGGTGAAAAATGGACACGATGGTACCTGGGTGGCACACCCTGCCCTGGTAGAAGTCGCCATGACCGAATTCAACAAACATATGCCGGAGGCTAACCAATTATATGTCTCCAGAGATGATGTGCAGATTTCAGAAAAGGACCTGGTGGAGATTCCAGAGGGAACCGTTACCGAAGCCGGTATCAGAAAGAACATAAATGTAGGTATCCTTTATATGGAAGCCTGGTTACGAGGCTATGGAGCCGTGGCTCTTTATAATCTCATGGAAGATGCTGCTACCGCCGAGATCTCCCGTACTCAGCTTTGGCAATGGTTAAAGAACGAAGTGGTTCTTGAAGATGGTAGGAAGTTCAAAATGGAGCTTTACATCGAGATCTTCGATGATGAAATTGAAAAAATAATCACAGAATATGGAGAGTCGAACATCAGGAACACCAAGTTTGAACTAGCCTTTAAACTGTTCGACAAACTAGCGATCTCAGAGAGGTTCGAAGAGTTTTTGACGCTTCCGGCCTATAGACATATTTAAAAAAAATGTCTCGCAACTACTGGCATAGATTGCGAGACCCAATTATCAAACTTTCAGAAAAAACTTAATAATCAATCGCAAAATTATGAAAAATTTATCGCAAACTAATTACCAATCTGCCCTGGATACGGTTAGGAACCTCAAACAAAAATATGGGGAAAGCTGGAACTCGGTAGACCCCGGGAACGCAGCCAGGATGATCACACAGAATCGTTTTAGAACAGGTTTGGATATTGCGAATTACACCGCAGGCATCATGAGAAAGGACATGGCCGAGTACGACCAGGATCCATCTCAATATACCCAGTCCCTTGGTAGCTGGCATGGCTTCGTGGCTCAGCAGAACATGATCGCCATCAAGAAGCATCATAAAACTACCAATAAGAAATACCTTTACCTATCTGGATGGATGGTCGCTGCTTTACGTTCAGAATTTGGACCATTGCCCGATCAATCAATGCATGAAAAAACAGCGGTTCCGGCTTTAATAAAAGAGATCTATGATTTCCTGAAACAGGCCGATGCTGTAGAGCTGAACGATCTTTTCAAAAGACTGGAAAATGGAGAAGATGTAAAGGAGCAGATCGATAATTTTGAAACCCATATAGTACCTATCATCGCAGATATCGATGCCGGTTTCGGGAACGAAGAAGCCACTTATTTATTAGCCAAACAAATGATCGAAGCCGGCGCCTGCGCCATTCAGATCGAGAACCAGGTTTCAGACGCAAAGCAATGCGGTCACCAGGACGGAAAAGTTACCGTACCTCATGAAGATTTTATCGCGAAGCTGAATGCGGTAAGATATGCCTTTTTAGAACTTGGTGTTGAAGACGGCGTTATTGTAGCCAGGACAGATTCTGAAGGTGCCGGCTTAACTCAAACATTCCCGGTAAGTCAGCAGGAAGGTGATCTGGCTTCAAAATACCTGGCCTTTGTAGAGGCTGAAACTATAGCTATTGAAGATG
>CBDTXN010000251.1:0-3162 GCA_965364455.1 uncultured Flavobacteriaceae bacterium | reverse complement strand
ATCCTCCAAGGCTTCCCAGTATTCGAAAGCCCTTCTTAAATGAGGGATCACAATAGTGCCCCCAATAAGGGTTCCGATACTCAAAGTTTCCATCACCTCTTCTCTTTTAACTCCAGATCTATGGCTTGATTCGAGATGGTATTTTACACAATCATCGCATCTTAATACGACTGAGGCCACCAATCCTAATAGCTCCTTGGTTTTTTTATCGAGAGCTCCTTCAGCAAAGGCATTGGTATCAAGATTGAAAATTCTTTTCAATACTTTATTATTTTCAGACAGGATCTTATCATTCATCTTAGCCCTGTACGAATTAAATTCGTCTACCTGATCTATCATAGCTTAATTTTTTATTTTTTCTTCTTCTTTTTTATACATGATCCTGGAGATAACAATACTTACTTCATATAGGATCAAGACTGGTATAGCAACAATTATCTGACTAACGATATCCGGCGGAGTTATGATCGCGGATAGTATCAATACAATTACTAAAGCATATTTTCTATAGGTTCTTAAGAATTGCGGAGTTACCAAACCTACTTTGGTTAGGAAATAAATAACGATTGGCAATTCAAAGATAAGTCCGCTGGCGAGTACTGAAGCTCTAACCAAGCTGATATAACTGCTTAGATCAAAATCGTTGAATACAGTATCGCTAACCTGATATTTTCCAAGGAAATTGATGGAAAGTGGAGTTACCACATAGTATCCAAATAAAACACCTGTAAAGAATAACAGGGAGGTCACAAAAATGAATCCCTTGGCATATTTCCTTTCATTGCTGTGCATGGCAGGTGCAACGAATTTCCAGAATTCATATATAACGTACGGAAATGCAATAATAAAACCTGCGGTGATGGAAGTCCAGACGTGAGCTGAAAACTGTCCGCCCATGGTCCTGCTCTGGATCCGGAATGGCATTTCGGGATCACAGAAACCTCCATCTATTCCGAATATGCCGGAAAGGCGGCATAATACTTTATAGGAAAAGAAATCGCCGTTAGCAGGTCCAAAAAGGAGAACGTCAAAAATGAAGCTTTTTAAAACAAAAGCAACGGCACCGGCAATGACCACGGCCAAAACTGCTCTTATCAAATGCCATCTTAATTCTTCAAGATGGTCTAAAAAGGACATTTCATTTCCTTGATCTTCCTGGGGGGCAATTCTTTCCATTATAAAATTCCTTCTCTAATTAAATTATGCAAATGCACAACACCTACATATTTCCCATTTTCAACAGCCAGTAATTGCGAGATCTGATTTTTTTCAAGAATCTCCAATGCTTCTACAGCGAGAGTATCCTGATCGATAGTTTTAGGGTTTTCACTCATGATGTCCCTGGCAGATAATCCTTTTATATCAGAATGGTCTTTCAGCATTCGTCTTATATCACCATCTGTAATTATACCAATGATCTTATCATTTTCCAAAACTGCGGTTACACCAAGCATTTTTTCTGAAATTTCTACAAGGGTATTGGCAATATCTGTTTCTGGAGAAACCTTTGGAACCATATTCTGTGCAACTATATCGCTAACCCTCAAATAGAGCTTTTTGCCTAAAGAGCCACCGGGATGATATTTAGCAAAATCCTTACTGCTAAATCCTTTTAGGTTTAAAAGGGATACTGCCAATGCATCTCCCATTACCATTTGTGCGGTAGTGCTAGTAGTAGGAGCAAGGTTGTTAGGGCAGGCTTCTTTTTCCACATAGCAATTAAGAATATAATCGGCTTCCTGGCCTAAAAACGATTCCTTATGAGCGGTTAGTCCTATTAAGGTGTTATTAAAGTTTTTGATCAGAGGGACCAGAACTTTAATTTCCGGGCTATTTCCGCTTTTAGAGATACAGATCACCACATCATTTTCCTGTACAATACCCAGATCGCCATGGATGGCATCTGCGGCATGCATAAAAATTGAAGGTGTTCCTGTAGAGTTTAAAGTTGCCACTATTTTGTTGGCGATAATGGCGCTTTTTCCAATTCCGGTCACAACCACCCGACCTTCAGAACGATAGATGATCTCAACCGCTTTGGTGAATTCTTCATCTATAAAATCTTTGAGTTTGGCAATGGCATCTGCCTCGTTGGAAATGGTTTCTAATGCAGAGGAAATGATTTGATCGCTAAGTTTCAAATTAGATTAAATTAAGAATTGCAGGTACTAAAGAAATATGTATATTTAGTAATGCAAATGTATGTAAAATTGTAACACAATTGAATGGCTTTGACCGAAATTGATTTACACAAAGAACTGAAGAGGTACTTTGGATTTAGTCAGTTTAAGGGGCTTCAGGAAGAAGTGATTACCAGCATAGTTAAAGGAAATGACACTTTTGTGGTAATGCCAACTGGCGGAGGTAAATCTCTATGTTATCAGCTCCCTGCACTTATATCAGACGGTACTGCGATTGTAGTATCGCCCCTTATAGCATTAATGAAAAATCAGGTGGACGCTATACGTAGTATCTCATCAGAGCATGGCGTAGCCCATGTTCTAAACTCCTCTTTAAATAAAACCGAGGTTGCCCAGGTAAAGGACGATATCAGAAATGGTATTTGTAAGCTCCTATACGTGGCTCCCGAATCACTTACCAAAGAAGATTATGTAGACTTTCTAAAAGATCAGACTATAGCATTCCTTGCCGTAGATGAAGCGCACTGTATTAGTGCGTGGGGGCATGACTTTCGTCCGGAATATAGAAATCTTAGGCATATCCTGAAAAGGATAGGTGATAATATACCGGTTATTGGCTTAACGGCAACCGCAACTCCAAAAGTTCAGGAAGATATCCTGAAAAATCTTGGGATCACCGGAGCAAAAACTTTTAAGGCCAGCTTTAACAGGCCCAACCTTTATTATGAAGTTAGGCCGAAGACTAAAAACATAGAAGCTGATATTACCCGTTTTGTGAAGCAGAATGACGGTAAGTCGGGAATTATCTATTGTCTTAGCCGGAAGAAAGTAGAGGAACTTGCACAGACACTGCAGGTGAATGGAATAAAAGCAGTTCCCTATCATGCCGGGCTTGATGCAAAAACAAGGTCTAAGCACCAGGATATGTTCCTGATGGAAGACATAGATGTGGTAGTTGCAACTATCGCTTTTGGAATGGGAATCGATAAACCAGACGTACGTTTTGTAATTCATCATGATA
>CBDTXN010000250.1:0-3175 GCA_965364455.1 uncultured Flavobacteriaceae bacterium | reverse complement strand
TTCTACTTTTTGATAGTAATTTACCGAGTTCTCATAAAAACTTAAGGCTCCTAATCCTGTAGTATCAATCTTTACACTTCCATTAAGGTCGTCGTTGACTTTATTCAATTTGATGGAGCGCGTAGAAATAGTACTGATGCTATCAATGATCTTTTCGGGACCACTGACTTTTATCGAATCTGGCTTTAATCTTATAGGGTCTTCAGAAGAAAAACCTACGGCATAACCAACCTCTATTCTTGGCTCAACCTTAAGCATTTTTTCCTTTTTGAATTGAAAAGGCACCACGATCTCCTCTTGAACTATCAGCGAATTTTCAAAGTCGATCTTTAATTGCTCCTCTATATCTGAAAGATGATTTTGAAGGGTGAAGACTAATTTATCATCAGTTTCCTTGGCCTGTGACAGGTCCACATTTAACTGAGGATTAAATATCTTATAATAATATATACTAAAGCCATTATCCTGCAGCTGTAGATCTACATGATCTGGCCTTTCTTCAGAAATACTTTTATCTAATGGAGCATTAATATAATTTACGGGTATCTCTATAAGTTGGGTATAAGTTTTGGAAAACTGGACCAACACCCACACTACAGCAGAAAAAATCAGAAAAAAACTAAATGTTTTTACACTCGATCTTTTGAATCTTGGTCTTTTATGCGCCATCCTGTTTAAAAAATAATTGTGGAAATTCCTTTTCCGGTGGTCTGTTTAAAATTGAGGTCTTAAAAGTAGAAGTTAAAAATCCAATTCCATAACCCGTGAATTGAACAAGAACTGCCTTTATAGCCATGAATCCAATATAAATACTTTTATTTTTTATACCAGCATCTATACCAATAATTAAGAAATAAATGAGATATGCCCCAATAAAGAAGAATTCACCGAAGAATGCCAGTAAAATAGAAATTATCAGCCCAAGTATAAATAAGGTTGGAAACCAATAAGTAATCTTAGAGGAGCCGGGATGCCATTTATTCAGTATGGGTCTAACCAGCCCGAATTTCTTTACCTGGGTATAGAATTTACTCCAGTCTATTCTGCGTTTATGGAATACTTTGGCTTTTGGAATAAGACAAATCGAGAATCCTGCCTTTTTCAGTCTTAGACTTAGATCGGGATCCTCCCCGGGATGTATCTCTCCAAAACCTCCACTAGCCTCAAAAGCTTTTTTGCTTATACCCATATTAAAACTACGAGGCTGGAATTCGTCCACGGCCTTTTCTCCTCCTCTAATCCCACCTGTGGTGAAAAAAGAGGTCATGGTATAATCTATAGCTTTTTGAACATTACTAAAAGATGGATGTGCAGCATCGGGCCCGCCAAAGCAATCACAATAAGCACTTGAGAGAAATTTATTTACTTCCATTAAATAATATTCCGGAAGGATCACATCTGAATCAAGAATAAGAAAATAATTGGATCTTGCTTTTCTCATCCCGTAATTCCGCGAATCACCGGGACCGGAATTCGACTTGAAATAATAGGTGATGTTAAGGTCTTCTGAAAATTCTCTAACTATCTCATCAGAACGTATACTGGAGCCATCCTCTACTATTATTATTTCAAATGACACCTTTGAAATTAACTTTTTCATACTTTCCAGCAGTTCCCTGATCTCGTCTGGGCGGTTGTAGACCGGGATTATAAATGAATACTGTGGTTGCATGAAAAGGATTTAAAAAGAAACTGCCGAAAACTGCTCAATTAAGATACAGATTTTCGGCAGTAAAATATGATTTATTTTTTTACTCTTCGTCTTTAGTAAAAGCTTCCATCACTTCCTGGCTTACTCCTGTATTGGAGAAACCACCGTCATGAAACAGGTTTTGCAAAGTAACCTTTCGGGTAAGATCAGAGAATAAGGTCAAGGTATAATTTGCACATTCTTCTGCAGTAGCATTTCCAAGAGGAGACATTTTTTCAGCAAAAGCGATGAATCCGTCAAATCCTTTTACTCCTTGTCCTGCTGTTGTAGGAGTTGGAGATTGAGAAATGGTATTCACTCTTACTTTTTTGTCTTTTCCGAAGAAATATCCAAAACTTCTGGCGATAGATTCGAGATAAGCTTTGTTATCTGCCATGTCATTATAATCTGGGAAAACTCTTTGCGCAGCCATATAACTTAAAGCTACGATACTTCCCCATTCGCTCATCGCATCTTTCTTGTATAAAACCTGCATGGTCTTATGGAAAGATACTGCTGAAACGTCCCAGCCTTTAGTAGTGTAATCGTAATTCATATCTGTATAGTGATTTCCTTTTCTCACGTTTACAGACATCCCGATAGAGTGAAGTACGAAATCGATCTTTCCTCCCAGGATCTCAACAGCTTTTTCAACCAGGTTTTCAAGATCCTCAACTTTTGTAGCATCAGCAGGAATGATCTCAGAACCGGTCTTTTCTGCCAGATTCTTGATACTTCCCATTCTCATTGCTATAGGTGCGTTTGTAAGGACAAAAGTACCACCTTCTTCGTGTACTTTCTCAGCAGTTTTCCAGGCGATGGAATTCTCATCCAATGCTCCGAAAATTATTCCTCTTTTTCCTTTTAGGAGGTTATATGACATGTGATTTATATTTTGTGGTTGTTAAGCCTGTAAATATAGCAAAGTTGTTGGAAATGGTTCGAACCAATTGGCAGTAATAAGCTATTACGAAATAAAAATATGGACTCGAAGGATGATTTTTTCACTGAAGAATAAATTACTTCAGAAATAAACCCAAAAAATTTCAATTCTAATTAAGCAAAGCCTTTGCATGAGCCCTGGCCGAATCACTTTTGGTATTTCCACCCAGCATTAGCGCCAGTTCTTCAATTCGGTCATTTTCTTCCAGCTGGATGATCTTGGTTTGAGTGGCAATTTCATTATCCTCTTTAAAGATCTTAAAGTGTGTAGCTCCCTTTCCTGCAATTTGTGGTAAGTGAGTAATGGCAATCACCTGCATGTTTTTGCCCATTTTTTGTAGGATCCCTCCCATTTTTTTGGCGATCTCTCCGGAAACCCCGGTATCGATCTCATCAAAAATAATGGTTGGAAGGTTGCTTTGAGCTGCAAGGATACTTTTAACGGCCAGCATGATACGAGATAATTCTCCACCCGAGGCAGCCTTCCTGATCTCCTTGAAGCTTCCACCTTTGTTTGCAGCAAGATACCATTCAAGCTTATCC
>CBDTXN010000249.1:0-3201 GCA_965364455.1 uncultured Flavobacteriaceae bacterium | reverse complement strand
CTGGTGGCAGGTCCATTAGGTAAAATTGCTTTTCCAGAGAACTGATCTGTTTTAACTGGAACGTTGGCGACTAATCTTATAAACTCGGCTTTGGTTGTATCTGGTGAGGAAAGTAAAAGATTCATCCAGTTATTTTCAAAACTGATCTTCGAACCAATTTTTGTGTCATCGGTTTTTACTTCAGCTTTAGGTTTGGATGCATCACCTTTGATCTTTAATTCATAGGTTTTTCCATTTACCTTTAAGTCATAATTACCGGTAATATCGGTTACATCGATGCTGCTTAGGATCTTTTTTTCTCCCTGCACCCAGTTTTCATAAAGCGTGGTTTCCTTTTCGAAATAATCTCCGGAAGTAATTATAAAGTTAGCCCAGGCTCCTTCTTTTATAACTCCAAGTTTATTTTCCTGTTTAATGGTTTTTGCGGGGACGGTAGTCAATGCCGCTAAAGCAGCTTCTTTGGATAAACCATATTCAATAGCTTTTAGAAGGTTGGCTTTAAAATCTTTTTCCGCTTTTAAACCGTGGGTAGTTAAAGTAAAAGGAACTTCTTTTTCTGAAAGCATTTTTAAATTGGCCGGAGCCTGGTTCCATTCTCTCATTTCCTCGAGGCTTAACTGATTGGCGAGATAGGGGTCTTCAACATCAAAAGCCTTTGGGAACGTTAGAGGAACAATGAAAGTTGCGTTAGAAGCTTTCGCTTCATCCAGTCTTTGGTATTCTTTTCCGGTTCCAAGAATCACATATTGAATTCCGAATTCATCACCTACCTTATCTGCTCTAAATTCATTCAACAGATTATCTGTGCTAAAGATTTGAACCAGGTCTTTGTTTTTATTCAGTGCTTCAAGGGCGAGGTCTTTATTCTTGGCATTCCCTTCAGCATACCATTTAGCATCCAAATAGGCCTGACGTATCAGAGCCGTAGTTCCCATAATAGAAGTAGGGTAGGATTGCCTGGATTGTACACTTTTGTCGAAAGAAAGATACTGGGAAGATCTTTCATCCAGGATTCTGTCACCTTCAGTAACTTCCGGGGTAAGGGCTACCAGCATTCCTGTACCTCTTATGATTCCGTCCGGTACATGGGTGTTAACAACGCCGAAACCGGCATTATGATATTTTTCCGCCTCTTTTGAGTCGAAGCTAAAATGAGAGATCGCTTCAATATCTGGTCTTATATGATCGTTCCAATAGAATCCTTCACGACCGGCATCATATTGGGGAGTATTTCCGCTTTCAGCTTTTTTAGGCTCAGGGATTCCAAAATCGCTGTAAAGATCTATAAATGAAGGATAAACTTCTTTCCCTTCAAGATCGATAACGATACTGTTTTTTGGAATATTGATAGATTTTCCAACCGCAGTTATCTTTCCTTCCTTAATGGCGAACATCCCATTCTCGATCATATTCTGAGGGTCTGTGTGGATGTTGGCATTCTTAAAAACGGTGTAATTGGTATTTCGGGTTTTTACACCATCATTCTTTGGGAAATATTCCTGAGAATGCAGAATGCAGCTACAAAGGAATAAACCTAAGAGTAGTAATTTTAGTTTCATAAATGTTCAGTGGGTTTTAATAAATGAATAGGTCCAAAATTTGAGAGCCTTAAAGTAATAAAATTTCACTAACCTTTTAGTGTTTAAAAGGCATTCCGGGTATCATCAAAATAATTCACCAAAAGGGCGACCACGTAACTATAACTTTTCATCCCGTCTGATTGATTATTCACGATTAGATATCGGTTATAGGTAGCTTTAAATATGGGTTCAAAGGGGTTTTGATGTTTTAGCCAGAATTGGTCCACTTCCCGGTAATTTTTAAGGATACCGGGATTTAATTTATCGATCAATTCTTCTGCTTTTGGTTTATCCCTTCTATAGAGCTCACTAAGGCAGTAACTCAGCGCGAAGGTATAACCGGAATACCTGAAGTGTATATCAGGATGATTCATGGTAACCAGGCATGCGATAAAGTTTGCTTCATTCTCTTTAGCAAAACCCAGTTGATGTCCTACCTCATGACTTGCGGTTGTAGGAATTTTATATGGTAATATAAGACTGTTAACCTGGGCTTCATTTGTAAGCGGATTCAGGTATCCGTTAAATCCCATATAGGTGAGTGGAAGGCTATAAATAGAGCGTTTTAAAGCTTCGCCGTTATAAGCCAACTCAGGGAAGTCATTTTCTATATTTTTATAACCCTTTAAAGTGGTTTCGAATAATTCCTTTTTAGAAAAATCATAATCCACTTTTACCGAATCGTTCTCTGCCAGTTCCCGGTGGAGTTCATTTGATTTCTCGATCAACTTTTCACTTAGAGTTACCAATTTTTCAGTGGTATATTCATTATTGATCTCCAGGCTTTTATGCAGCGGAAGCCGGTAATAATTGAAACCCCAGAAAAGGTGAAAGCAGAAGTAAATGACCGATAGGGTTGCCAGAGTATCCGGGATCCAGATCTTTGGATTTTTAAATCTTTGTGATACCCGTCTAACCAGCCAGGTAATCGCAAGAATGATCAATATT
Source organism: uncultured Flavobacteriaceae bacterium (assembly GCA_965364455.1). Classification (GTDB taxonomy): domain Bacteria; phylum Bacteroidota; class Bacteroidia; order Flavobacteriales; family Flavobacteriaceae; genus Christiangramia. The sequence goes on along the minus strand of CBDTXN010000249.1, from coordinate 673 downwards.
CCGTAAAGAAGATCTCCAAGTGAGAAGGGTACTATCCCCAGGCTAAATCTCATTATTTTTGAAATCACGGGATACAGGCCATGTGAATAATATCTTTCAACAAGATCTGCGTGCCCGGAAAGTAATTTGATGCCAATAAGCTGAACTGGGAACAGTATAGCTAGAATAAGTATAGATTTTCTCTTCACGGTTTAAAAATACAAATATTCAGAAGGGCTCAAATTTTAGAGTTCGGTAAATTCGAATACCTTTGTGAAGATACCAAAAATAAGATCAATGAATGAAGAAATAAGGGCATTGGAACCCAAAGTGTTATGGAACAAATTTGCAGATCTAAATGCAGTTCCCAGACCTTCAAAAAAGGAAGAAAGAGTTATTGAATTCATAAAGAATTTCGGGAATAACCTCAATTTAAAGACTGAAGTTGATAGCGTTGGGAATGTGGTGATCTATAAACCGGCAACTCCGGGAATGGAAAATCGAAAGAAAATAGTTTTGCAGGCTCATCTTGATATGGTGCACCAGAAGAACAATGATACCGACTTCGATTTTGATACCCAGGGTATAGATATGTATGTAGACGGAGACTGGGTAAAAGCCAAAGGGACAACTCTTGGTGCAGATAACGGACTTGGTGTAGCCACTATGATGGCTATACTGGAAAGTGATTCTA
>CBDTXN010000248.1:0-3260 GCA_965364455.1 uncultured Flavobacteriaceae bacterium | reverse complement strand
CCTTTAAAAATATTTTTAACTACCAGGATGATGATGTTTACTGGTGTACTGCGGATATTGGCTGGATTACTGGACATTCCTATATTGTTTACGGTCCTCTGTTAAACGGGGCTACTACCGTGATGTTTGAAGGTGTTCCTTCATATCCCGATTTTGGACGTTTTTGGGAAATTGTTGAAAAACATAAAGTTAATCAGTTCTATACCGCACCTACAGCAATTCGTGCCTTAGCAAAAAAGAATCTTGATTTTGTAGATAAATATGATCTCTCTTCTTTAAAAGTCCTTGGTACGGTTGGGGAGCCTATAAATGAAGAGGCCTGGCACTGGTATGATAATAATATTGGAAAAAATAAAAGTCCGATCGTAGATACCTGGTGGCAGACAGAAACTGGTGGGATCATGATCTCTCCAATTCCATTTGCTACGCCAACAAAACCAACTTTTGCCACCCTTCCATTTCCAGGAATACAGCCTGTTTTGATGGATGAAAAAGGTGAGGAAATTCACGGTAATCAGGTAGATGGTAGGTTATGCATAAAATATCCCTGGCCCTCTATGGCGAGAACTATCTGGGGAAATCATGACCGGTACCGGGACACCTATTTTTCTGCATTTGAAAACAAATATTTTACCGGTGATGGTGCGTTAAGAGATGAAACAGGATATTATAGAATTACGGGTAGAGTAGATGATGTGATCATTGTTTCTGGCCATAACCTGGGGACAGCGCCAATCGAGGATGCTATCAATGAGCATCCGGCTGTAGCTGAATCTGCAATTGTAGGATTCCCTCATGAAGTAAAAGGTAATGCTCTTTACGGATTTGTAATTCTAAAAGAGACTGGAGAATCAAGGAATCAGGACAATCTTAGAAAGGAGATCAACCAGCAAATCGCAGATAAGATTGGTCCTATCGCGAAGCCAGAAAAAATTCAATTTGTTACAGGTTTACCAAAAACCAGAAGCGGTAAGATCATGAGAAGGATTCTTAGAAAGATCGCATCCAAAGACACTACTAATCTGGGTGATACTTCGACTCTTCTGAATCCGGAAGTTGTTGAAGATATTATCGAGGGTGCATTTTAATTTTAAGATATAAGGTTTGAAAAACCTCAGATTTTTATTGATTCTGATAATAAATACCTTCTGTTATTCGCAAACTGGTGATCAGGCAACCATTAATTTTCTGAATGAGGTTAAAAAAATGTCTGTTCAACCTAAATTGGCTCCTGATTCTTATTCAGGGTCTCCATATGTGCCAAAGGATTTTAAAGAAGGTAAGCTTATCGCGAACGGAAAAGAAATTCCTGGCTTTATTCGATATAACGTACTCGCCAATCAGATGGAAATTAAAATTCATGAAGGATCAGAAGTGATTACTCTGCCAAGAGATCTATTCAAAGCATATATTATCAATAATGTAGAATACTCATGGGAAAATCTTTTTACCGAAGATGGTTGGAAGAATGGATATTTCATTAAATATTACGAAAGGAATGATCTTAAATTTTATGGATTTCCAGAGCTTTCAAAAAAGAGGGCAGTGGCAAGTACAGGTTTTGTTGAGGGTAGGCCGGCTCACTATAATATTGTGATTAAATATTATTTGTCTTCAAATAATTCAGATTTGAATTCTGTTCGAATCAAAAATAAAGACTTCAGGAAAGTATTAAATATTGATAATAAGGGAAAAGAATACCTGAATGAGCACAAATTGAAGGAAGTGACCGATGTTGTGAAATTTCTGGAATTTTATGACGCTAATTAATTACTGAATTTCAAGTGATTAATAAATATTCTTAAATCTCACCTAATAATTAATAGTTACATATATAGACTTTTTATGATTTATGGTATATTGTTTGCTGCTAACGGTTATAGCTAAAAACTATTTTATGAAAAATTTTACATTGCCTGCATTTTTACTATTCACTGCATTTCTTTCAGCTCAAACAGGTACTAATGGAGGTCCTCCACCGCCACCTATGAATGTTCCTCAAAAAACTTCTCAGGTAACCCTGGATTTTCTTAATGAGATGAATAGAAGATCTGTTCATCCAAAACTGACTCCTGATTCATATTCCGGAAGCCCTTATCTGGCTGAAAATTTTAAAGAAGGAAAAGTGTTTACAAAGGGAAAAGAGATGGATGTCCTTTTAAGGTATAATGTTCTGGCGAACCAGATGGAGATAAAAGTAAATGAGGGTTCCAAAATTATTGTGCTCCCAAGGGATTCCTCAACCAGATATGTTCTTGACGGATATGAATACAACTGGAAAAACCTGCTTACCGAAGATGGCTGGAGAAAAGGTTATTATGTGAAGTATTTTGAAGGTGACAAGGTTAAATTTTTAGGTTTACCTAGTATTTCTATTAGAGATGCTGAAAAACAAACTTCAGGATACAGCACGGCTAAACCGGCCCATTATAAAGTGACAATGGAATATTATCTCGCAAAGGAAAATGCAAGATTGGAATCAGTTAAAGTAAAGAACAGGGATTTCGAAAAATACCTTAAACTTGACGATAGTGCCGAAGATTTTCTTGATGAGCATAAGATCAGGGATATAGCCGATGCTGTTAATTTCCTTGAATTCTATGAATCCTATTAATTCCTGATTTGATATAGATCCCGAATTCCGAGTTGATTCTGCTTGTTTAATCTTCCTAGTAATTTTAGGAATATTAAAGCAGTAATATAAGCATCACCCGAGGCAGTGTGCCTGTCTGTAAGGTCAATATTATATGCTTCGGCAATCTCATCCAGGGAATAAATTTTATCTCTATTTATAAGATTAGTGGATATACGTGTGCTTTTATAAAGAACAGCCGTATCCAGAACTTTATTTTTTAATTTTGGAAGACCGTTTCTGGCCAGGGCACGGTTTACCATTTTAATATCAAATCCTGCATGGTGAGCTACTAGCACCGAATTTTGAATATAATTGAGAAATTTTTTCAAAGCCTCCAGCTCCGATAGTTTTTCAAATTTTTCATTTTGAATTATACCATGGATCTTTACAGTTTCAGGATTAAACCTTGACTGTTCAAGAAAAACTTCGAAATTGTCACTTATCTCTATACTGTTATTTTCGATTCGAACCGCTCCTATGCTTAAGATTCGGTCCTCCTGGTAGTCAAATCCAGTTGTTTCGGTATCAAATACAACAAACCTGATCTCTGCAATATTTTCAGGAAGTTTTTCTTCGAAGGTGCTGGCATAATTCTGCCAGAAATATGGCAGGGCGGCATCAGGTG
>CBDTXN010000247.1:0-3264 GCA_965364455.1 uncultured Flavobacteriaceae bacterium | reverse complement strand
AAAAGTAACCAGGGAACAACTTATTCCAGATGAGGATGGTGAATATTTCAGGAATTGGAGACCAGAGATCAAAAGGCCTGACGATATCTGGAATGAGATCGCCAGGGTAACAAAACTTCCCGGGGTGACTTCAGCTCCAAAATTGCAGCCTATAGAAACCAGGCTCATTATGCTGCAAACAGGAATGCGTGCGCCAATGGGGATCAAAGTACAGGGTCAGGATCTAAAGCAGATCCAGGAGTTTGGGATGAAGCTTGAAGATCTAATAAAACAGGCTGATGGTGTTAAGGATGAAGCGGTCTTTGCAGACAGGATCGTTGGGAAACCTTATTTATTAATTGATATAAAAAGGGAAAATCTTGCCCGTTACGGAATTTCTATCGATGATGTGCAACAGGTGCTACAGGTTGCTGTTGGTGGAATGCAATTAAGCCAGACCGTGGAGGGACGTGAGCGATACGGAATTCGCGTTCGTTATCCCAGGGAGCTGCGTGGTAACCCTCAGGACATCAAAGATATTTATGTTCCTGTTGAGGGAGGATCACCCGTACCGCTGGGAGAGTTAGTAGATATAAGATACGAGCAGGGCCCGCAGGTTATTAAAAGTGAGAATACCTTCCTTACCGGTTATGTGCTTTTTGATAAGCTGGATGGATTTGCTGAGGTAAATGTGGTGGAAAATGCCCAGGAGTTGATTCAGGAAAAAATAGATTCGGGAGAATTAAAAGTTCCTGCAGGTATTAAATACAGGTTTACCGGGAATTATGAAAATCAGCTTCGTGCAGAGAAAACACTTTCTCTCGTAGTCCCTTTATCATTATTGATCATTTTTCTGATCCTTTATTTTCAGTTCAAATCGGTTTCCACATCCTTTATGGTTTTTGCCGGGATCGCGGTTGCTTTTGGAGGTGGTTTCTTAATGATCTGGTTGTACGGGCAGGACTGGTTTATGGATTTCAGCTTATTTGGAGAAAATATCAGGCAGTTGTTCCAGATCAAAACGGTGAATTTAAGTGTCGCGGTCTGGGTTGGATTTATTGCTCTTTTTGGAATTGCTACAGATGATGGGGTGGTAATGGCTACTTACCTTACTCAGACATTCGATGCAAACTCCCCAGATAATAAAAAGCAGATAAGACAATCTGTGATCGAAGCCGGGGAAAAGAGAATAAGACCTTGTTTGATGACCACGGCCACAACAATATTGGCTTTATTACCAATTTTAACTTCAACGGGTAGGGGAAGTGATATTATGATCCCAATGGCCATTCCTGCTTTTGGAGGAATGCTTATCGCCCTGATCACCTTGTTCGTGGTGCCGGTGCTTTTTAGTTGGAGGAAAGAAGCTCAATTAAACTCTGGAGGCTGGAAATTGGAAACTGGAAAAACCGAAACAAGATGATAAGTTCGTATAAGAAATTAGAAGTGTATACTGAATCCTATGATCTGGCAATGAAAGTATTTCATATAACCAGGAAATTTCCTAAGGAAGAAGTTTACTCACTTACTTCGCAAATGGTAAGAGCAAGTAGATCTGTATCAGCTAATATTTCTGAAGGCTGGTCAAAACGTAATTATGAGAATATTTTTAAGCAACATTTAATTCATGCTTTAGGCTCTAATGCTGAATTGGAAACCTGGTTGAAATTCTCTCTGGATTGTGGTTATATAGATCCTAATACCTTTCAAGAGCTAACAGATAAAAATGCTGTTATCGGTAGAAAAATTACAAAGCTTCATCAAAACTGGAAGAGCTATGAGAAATAATACTTATAAAGATCAAATTTTGAGATTTGGATGCTTGAAATTAGTTGCTGATGGCATTTATTTTCCAGCTTCCAGCTTCCGGATTCTAGCTTCTATGTTTTTGCTTACACTTTTCACTTTCCACTCTTTGGAAGCTCAGGAACTGGAAGTCTATCAGGATATGGCGCAACAGAACAATCCCGAAATTTCATCGATGGAGGCTAATGTAGAAATTGCAAGGGAGAAAATAAATGAAGCCGGGAGCATCCCCGATACAGAAATCGGAATGGGATATTTTGTAAGTGAACCCGAAACCAGAACCGGGGCTCAAAAGTTGAGGGTTTCTGTACGACAGATGTTTCCATGGTTTGGTACTATCGATTCCAGGCGCGATTATGCCGGTTCCCTGGTGGGTATCGAGCAGATCAATCTTGAAATTGCCAGAAGGAAATTAAATCTACAGGTCTCCCAGCTTTATTTTCGGTTATACGAAATTCACGAGAAAAAGGAAGTGGTACAGGAAAATATTGAGCTATTGGAGCTATACAGAACTATGGCGCTTAACTCAGTAGAAGTTGGTAAAGCTTCGGCAGTAGAAGTTCTTCGGCTTAAAATGAGGCAAAATGACCTCGTCGAGAAAATTAAGAACCTGGAACTTCAGATTGAAGCGCTGGAAACTGAATTCCATAATATTTTAAATACAGAAGAAAAGACTAAGGTGACAATCCAGGACACTTTGGTTATTGCTTTACAGGAATCTGAAAATGCAGATCTGGCCTTGCATCCCGAATTACAGCTCTATGACCGGTTCTTGGAAAGTATTGCGAGTTATGAGCAATTAAATCAACAGGAATCATCTCCTAAATTCGGTTTGGGACTTGATTATATAAGTGTCCAGGAACGCCAGGATATGGTGGTGACCGATAATGGAAAGGATATTGTAATGCCCATGGTTTCCTTTTCGGTGCCGATCTTCAATAAAAAATTCCGTTCGGTTTCCCGTCAGAATGAAATAAAACAGGAGCAGATCTCCATGAATAGGAGCTCGGCTTTGAATGACCTGGAAAGCAGGCTGCAAATGGCCCTGAACGAGCGTGAGTCGGCCAGGATAAAATATGAGACCCAGCTGGATAATCTCTCCCAGGCCCGGGATGCCGAGGAGCTATTGGTTAAGCAATATGAAACGGGCACTATAGATTTCGATGATGTGCTGGACATACAGGAAATACAATTACAAATTCAAATAGATCTGGTTGAAGCAGTTGCTACCTGGCACCGTCAGGACGCCGTGGTAGATTACCTGACCCTTAATAATTAAAAGATGAAAAAAATAATCGTTTATATCGGAATTTTGATCGCATGGCTTGGATTGGGTTACCTGTTTTTCGGTAATTCTTCAGAAGAAACTTTAGACGCTAAAAACACCCAAAAACTTAAATAAGCAACTATTCTAATTGGATAATGTGTTTTGAAAGGCATTATTTTTTAAAGTTATATTTTTTGCAAATTATGAGTAAA
>CBDTXN010000246.1:0-3294 GCA_965364455.1 uncultured Flavobacteriaceae bacterium | reverse complement strand
GAGACTGATCACCGCCAAGACAGGAAATATGATTGACCTTCGTAAAATATCCCATTAGGTTCAGCCACCAGTGATTTTTATCAAATTTCATCTGGAAACAACCAGCTTTATTTCCTTTTTCAACCTCATCGCTAATGAGAGCATCAAAATTTTCAGGTGGAAAACTATCAGCATGAAGAAAGTAAAGGATCTCAGCTTTGGCAAGTTTGGCACCGGTATTCATCTGAATTGCCCTGCCTTTTTCAGAAGGGAGATAAAAAACTTTCGGATGATCTTTGGCAATTTTAGCTGTATTATCACTACTACCCCCGTCTACAACAATTATTTCAGATATAAGTCCTGAAGAGGAGACTTCCAGATGCTTTAGCAATACCGGAAGCTGTTCCTGTTCATTAAATACGGGAATAATGATACTGATCATACCGAATTATTTTCTTTCGTTCAAATTCCAGTCGTACTCTTTAAAAGAGATTTCAGCACCTGAATCGATCTTCACTTCAGAGTACCTGTTCACATAATCTGCCAAATTTCTTCCATTTCCAGTAAAATCTCCTTTATACCAGTCGAAGATCTTCGAAAGATTTACCGAGTTTTGGGAAATATCGTTTTTATCAGAATTGATAAATTCTGTAGTAGCTTTTTCCAGAAGCTCTTCCATATTTTCAGCAGTAAATGCCTGATCCATCAATTTAGGACAGGAAATAGATGCGCAATTAATAGCGAAATGAATCCTTGGCTCATTCATTTTTCGCAATAAACTATTTTCAACCGCTCCGAGAGAAATTTCAGTATCTCCTATGTTTATAAATTCCTTTGTCCAGGCTCCGTTGATATCTTTAATACTTTTTAATGGATAATTCCGAAGAATAAGATCTACCGTATAAGCATTATAAAGATTAATATAGTATGCCAGTAATTCATCCGCAGACCAGGTATCATCAGGATTTTGACTGGAAAGCATATTCAAATACTTATCCAGTTCTTCCCGGTCGCTTTTAAATCCCTGGTAATCTACCATTCCGTTTTCGGCCACATGTTTCTGTAGAAGTTTATCCCACGTACTATGATCCAATTTAGTCTGCTCAATATTCCCTCCAACTTGTGTCTCATCATTTACACCTGGAGTTGGCAGCCCTTTGCTATTAAAACCTGCGCTGGAAATAAGATTACAGGAAGCAAAGACCACTCCCGACATTAAAATCGTAAAAAACAGGATAAGCTTTTTCATATTTTGATTTTAAAAGGCTTCGACTGCGCTCAGCCTCAAAGTTTAGTATTTAGCAGCAACCGCCACCGTCATAGTGGAATGTTGATTCACTTATGTATATATCGTCTCTTCCCAGATCTGCTAAAGCAACGGCAGTTTTATCACAAATAGCCAATGGCTGATTCCTCAATAGGATGTGTCCCTTCCCATCATCAAAATGATCCTGGTCTCCAAAATAAATCGCGGCTTTACCAGTAAAGATACACGGTCCGTCTTCAGGCATTGGATCTTTAATTGCAGCAACTTCTATAGATTCGATATAGATCAATTCATCTGTAGGATAATTTTTAGGATCCAGAATTCGGTAAGGCTTACGGGCTCTGATCTCGATAGTTCCAAAACCTACGTTAGTTAAAGCTTTCACATAATCTTTTATGGACAAACTTCCGCTAAGACAAAGTGCTCTTAGGCGTTCATCGTTTCGTAATTCCTCATTCATTTCCTGCTCACAGGTTGGATCGCTCATCACAAGTCGGCCATGAGGCTTAAGAACACGGTACATTTCCTTTAAAGCTTTGGTAAGCTCGTCGGTTTTAAAAATATTGAATAGACAGTTCTGAGCAGCAACATCAATAGAATTATCCTCTACGGGAAGATCTGTAGCATCACCTTTTCTAAGATCAACAAAATCAGATCTAAACCAGGGATTTAACTCCTCGGCTTCTTTAAAATTCTTTCTGGAGGCTTCAAGCATTTCGTCCACTACATCTATCCCTACAACACCAGACTTTTGTCTTGAAAAATAAGCGAACTGCAACAATTCCATTCCTCCACCTACTCCTACATATAACGTTCTGGGGTTATTAGTAAGATCACGAGCATGAACTGTAGTTCCGCAACCGTAGTTCATCTCCTGCATGATCTTAGGAATCTTAAGACCCGGCAATTCCCAGATAGGATTCGTAGTACAACAAAGACCAACATCTGGTGTTAGTGCGGCTTCCCGGTATACATCTTTGGTAGTTTCTAAATAGCTCATTATATCTTCTGTAATAATTCTTTAAATAATTTAACCATATCTGGTTCTGCCTTTGCTGCGTTGGCAAGTATATCTTCGATACTCACTTTTTCAAGATTATCAGGGTCCCCCTGATCTGTGATCACTGATATCGCGGAAGCAGGGATACCGAGGTGGTTTGCCACGATAATCTCTGGAACGGTACTCATTCCCACAGCATCAGCTCCTATAATTTTCAAGTACCTATATTCGGCCCGGGTTTCCAATTGAGGCCCCAATACCGAAGCATAAACACCTTTATGAAGGGTGATATCATGCTTTTTAGCAGCTTCTTCAAAGATATTGTTCATCTCCAGATCATATGGCTCACTCATATCCACGAATCTTTCTCCCAGATGCTCTACGCCATGAAAAGCAAGTGGCGAACCTCCCTGTAAATTGATGTGGTCATCTATAAGCATTAACTCCCCTTTTTTGAAATCAAGGTTTATTGCTCCTGAAGCATTTGAAACAAGAAGTCTCTTCATGCCTAGCCTCTTCATCACCCGAACCGGGAAAGTCACATCAAATAAGCTATAACCTTCATATACATGGAATCTTCCCTGCATGATCACCACCTTTTTACCTTGCAGAGTTCCATAGATCAATTTCCCTTTATGGAATTCTACAGTGGCGGTCGGGAAATAAGGGATATGGTTATAACTTGCTACGACCTCTATTTCTACATCATCAAGTAGTTTTCCTAAACCTGTTCCAAGGATAATTCCAACTTCCGGTTCTCCAAAGCCCTTTGATTTCAGAAAACCTACGGCTTCATTAATTCTGTCTGTCATAATTTATAAATTTCTTAAAGGCCGGATGATCCTTTATATCGTCCAGCACATCAATATCATTTTTTATGGGCAGGATCTTTACTTTTTTATCCTGCATATCTTTTACTGAGTCTTCGAATACACTAGAAGTACTCCATTCTTTATTTTGAAATAATTCGGAATTTAAAGATTTCATTCCTAGTAAATAGTAGCCTCCATCCTCAGCCGGACCAATTACGTACTCATGATTCTCCAGC
>CBDTXN010000245.1:0-3298 GCA_965364455.1 uncultured Flavobacteriaceae bacterium | reverse complement strand
GTTACATTCTCTCTGGAACCTCGATCCCAAGTAATTTAAATGCCGACTTGATCACATTGGCTACCAGGTTCGACAACTGAACTCTGAAAACTTTTTCTGCATCGTCATCTATTCCCAGAATCTGAACATTCTGATAAAATGAATTGAATGATTTTACCAGTTCATAAGTGTAATTAGCAATTAAGGCTGGTGAATGGTTCTCGGCAGCCAGCGCAACGGTTTCAGGGAATAATTGCACCTGCTTGATCAGTTCTTTTTCTTTTTCATGGAAACTGAAATCTTTAGAAAGCTCTGCAGAGGTATCAAAATCGGCTTTTCTTAAGATCGACTGAATTCGCGCATAGGTATACTGGATGAAAGGTCCTGTATTCCCCTGAAAATCCACAGACTCTTCAGGATTAAACAGAATTCGTTTTCTAGGATCAACTTTCAGAATATAATATTTCAGTGCTCCAAGACCAATGATCCTGTAAAGCTCTTCTTTTTCAGTATCTGAATAACCATCCAGTTTTCCAAGTTCTTCTGAAATGCTTTTTGCAGTTTCAGCCATTTCCCTGATAAGATCATCGGCATCTACAACCGTTCCCTCCCTGGACTTCATTTTTCCAGACGGAAGGTCTACCATTCCGTAACTAAGATGATAAAGAGCGTCTGCCCAATCATATCCAAGTTTTTTCAAAATCAGGAAAAGCACTTTAAAATGATATTCCTGTTCATTTCCAACGGTATAAACCATCTGGTTGATATCAAAGTCGGCAAACCTCTGGATCGCAGTTCCGATGTCCTGCGTCATATAAACCGCGGTACCGTCACTTCTAAGTACGATCTTTTCATCCAAACCTTCATCGCTTAGATCTATCCAGACACTACCATCCTCTTTCTTATAAAAAACGCCTTCTTCGAGGCCTTTCTGAACATTATCCTTTCCTAAGAGGTAAGTTTCGCTTTCATAATAGTTCTTGTCGAAATCAACTCCAAGGGCATCATAGGTTTTATCGAATCCATCATAAACCCATTGGTTCATGGTAGACCATAATTTTACCACTTCAGGATCATTTGCTTCCCATTTTCTTAGCATTTCCTGGGCTTCCATAAAAATTGGAGCCTGTGCTTTTGCCTCATCTTCAGACTTGCCTTCCTCCTTTAGCTGGGCGATTTCCTTTTTATACTCCTGGTCGAACTTGACATAGTAATTACCAACAAGTTTATCTCCTTTCAGTCCGGTAGATTCAGGAGTTTCTCCATTCCCGAATTTCTGCCAGGCCACCATAGATTTACAAATATGGATCCCACGGTCATTGATCACCTGAACTTTATAAACCTCGTTTCCGGCAGCTTTCAGTATCTCTGAAACAGAATAGCCTAAAAGATTATTTCTAATATGTCCAAGGTGTAGCGGCTTGTTAGTATTAGGAGAAGAATATTCCACCATAATTCCGCTGGCATCAGATTGCGGAAGTAAAATTCCAAAGTCCTCCCGATCCTTTACCTCATTGAAGAAATTGATATAATATTTATCACTTATAACGATATTCAAAAATCCCTGGATAACATTATATGCAGCAACTTCTTCAACTTCCTCTTCAAGATATTTACCAATATTTTCCGCCAATTGTGCCGGATTGGTACGGAGCTGCTTTAGCATTGGGAAGACCACCAAAGTGATATCGCCTTCAAAATCTTTACGCGTAGGTTGGAATTCGATATTTTCCGGTTCTACCTCGTAATGTTTCTGAACTGCTTCGTTAACTTTTGATGCTAGAATTTGTTCAATATTCATCTGCCTATGCTTTTTAGCGTATTTCCTATAATTAAGTGCGCAAAGATAAAAAGAATTGGAGTTTCAGCGCGCCGGCTTTGCCCTCAAATCCTTATATTTAGAAAAAAAGCTATGCTAGTTAATATTTCATATAACCGGCCGGCGATTTCTGACAAGATAAAGAAGGAAGTCGGCAAGCCTTTCACTCTATTTGAAAGGGTCAAACTCAAGGGTACCGGATCTCCAAAACTACTTATCACCTCAACGAGTATAGACATTCACAATCTTCTCGTTTTAGACAACAACGCGAATGTTTGTAATGTGGAGATGAGAAGTAACGGAATAATTGTAATGTTCAGATCCCTACTCGAAACCTTTGCCCTGGTTATACCTTACTACAAATTGAAGATCTACAAGGGAAAAGCTGAAGAATACAGCATTTATAAAGATCAGCATTTTATAAAAGTCATGGCCGACAAACCCGGGATCCATAAATTCTTTCAAAAGATCATTGACTATAAAAATGACAATGCTCCTACCCAGATCGAGGACCTTTAATTTTTAATTTACAATTGGTAGAATTTCATACAATTCTTTAACGCAAAGTTGACCTGCTTTTAATTCCTGCCAGCAATTCCTGTAGCAATTTTGCATAAAAAATTAATGGAATTATTTATTTATGTTTTCGCAGCCCTTTTCTCGGTAATAAATCCGCTGGGTACTGTACCAATTTTTGTAGGACTTACTAAAGATGATTCAAAAGCCGAAAGATCTAAAACTTCAATTTTGACAGCGATCAATATTTTTGTGATCCTCCTTATTAGCTTTTTCACCGGAAGGTATATTTTGAATTTCTTCGGGATTAGTCTTGATTCTTTAAGAATTGCCGGAGGATTGATAATTACAACTTCAGGATTCGCACTTCTTACTGGTTCTTTTTCCAAACACAAAGGAATGCACAAACCCAAAGTAAAAGAAGATGTCTATCAACGAGACGGGGTTTCACTTACACCACTGGCAATCCCAATGCTTGCCGGGCCCGGTTCGATTTCATTTTTAATTGGCCTTTACCAGGAATACGAAGGCTGGAACGATAAACTAATTGCGGTGGGGGCCATCTTCTGCGTATGTCTAGCTACCCTTTTAGTTTTAAGATGCTCACCCTATATCGTCAACATGCTGGGAGCATCAGGCCTTAATGCCATATCCAGGATCATTGGATTTATTGTAATTGCAATAGGTGTGGAATATATAAGCTCTTCAGTAATGAATATTCTGAATAGCCTGTTTAACTGATCATCGCTTCCTGAATGCAAGACCTCCAATAAGAGAAAGAAGTCCGAACGCGATCATGGCATAAGACTGGGTATTATCTCCATGTGCCTCGACCTGCAGTGGGCCTGCATCAATAGAAAATTCAGGTGTTAGCAAATTATAAACACCATATCCTACCAGCCCGACCCCAATAATTAAAAGGACGAATTTCAGCACGTTATTCAGTTAATAAAGGTTTATTAATCCGGGGTGAAAGTAAGAATT
>CBDTXN010000244.1:0-3313 GCA_965364455.1 uncultured Flavobacteriaceae bacterium | reverse complement strand
AAGAACCGAAGAAGATTTTGAAGGTGTCGTCGTGAAAGGCGTAGGAGCTGATTACAACTGGCAGTTTTTCGAAGAATTCCTTATCGACGGTGAGTTGCCAAATTTTTCTGAAGGCTTAAATGATGAGATCCTGATCTCTCAATATTTAGCTAATCGGTTAGATCTTAAAGTAGGAGATAGGGTGCCCACTTATTTTCTCAGGGATGAGAGTGACAGGCCAATAGCCAGGGGATTTGAGATCACCGGAATTTATGAATCGGGATTTCAGGAGTTCGATGAGCTTTACCTTATTTCAGATATAAGGCATATTCAACGTATCAACAAATGGGAAGATGACCAGGTTGGTAATTTCGAGGTTTTCGTAGAGGATTTTAATGAACTTGATCAAAAAGGGAATGAAGTTTACGAAAACACAGGCTCGTTTCTGGATACACAAACAATTAGTCAGAAATACTATTCGATCTTCGAATGGCTATCACTTTTTGATTTCAATATTGCTTTAATAATTGGCATTATGATACTTGTTGCCGGGATAAATATGATCACGGCTTTACTCGTGTTGATTCTCGAACGTACACAGATGATCGGGATCCTTAAGGCCCTTGGATCTGGAGATTGGAGTATAAGAAAGATCTTTCTCTACAATGCAGGGTATCTTATTATGCTAGGTCTTTTCTGGGGTAATCTTATAGGAATTGGATTGCTGGCAATCCAGAAATATTTTAAGTTGGTGCCCCTGGATCCCAGAACTTATTATGTAACTGAAGTTCCTATCTACCTTAATTGGGATTACATAATCGCCGTAAACCTGGGTACCTTACTTTTATGCATGCTTATGCTACTAATACCTTCTCTTATTATTTCCAGAATTTCTCCGGTAAAGGCGATAAAGTTCGAATAAAATTGCCGTCTAAAATATAAGCGCCTCTAATCCTTGGTTTAAGGCTAAAGGATTTTTTACATTTGCACTCCTAAAAATTGAAAATGGAATACGCTGAAAATATATTGGGTACCATCGGGAATACTCCTTTAGTGAAGATGAATAAGATCGTTGAGGAGATCGATGCTCTGGTACTTGCTAAATATGAAACTTTTAATCCTGGTAATTCTGTGAAGGACCGTATGGCCGTAAAGATGGTTGAGGATGCCGAAAAGAAAGGTCTTTTAAAACCTGGAGGAACTATAATTGAAGGTACTTCTGGTAATACTGGTATGGGACTCGCTCTTGTTGCGATCGTTAAAGGTTATAAGATGATCTGCGTGATGAGCGATAAACAGAGCAAGGAGAAAATGGATATTTTAAAGGCTGTGGGGAGTGAAGTTATCGTATGCCCTACAGATGTAGAGCCGGATGATCCACGTTCTTACTACTCAACTTCAAGGCGACTTGCCGAAGAAACCCCAAATTCCTGGTATGTAAATCAATATGATAATCTTGCCAACCGCCAGGCACATTACGAAACTACAGGACCGGAGATCTGGAAGCAGACAGATGGAAAGGTGACACATTTTGTTGTTGGGGTAGGAACCGGCGGAACAATTTCAGGTGTTGGAAAATATTTAAAGGAGCAAAATCCAGATATCAAAGTTTGGGGTATAGATACTTATGGATCTGTATTCAAGAAATATCATGAAACAGGTATTTTCGATGAAAAGGAGATCTATCCTTATGTAACCGAAGGTATTGGGGAGGATATACTTCCTAAGAATGTAGATTTTGATGTGATAGACGGATTTACGAAAGTAACCGATAAAGATGCTGCAGTTTATACCCAGAAGCTATCCAAAGAAGAAGGTTTTTTCTTAGGAAATAGTGCTGGAGCTGCAGTAAAAGGTTTACTTCAATTGAAAGATCATTTTAAAAAGGATGATGTGGTTGTGGTGTTATTCCATGATCATGGCAGTCGATATGTTGGTAAAATGTACAACGACGACTGGATGAGAAAAATGGGGTATATTGATTAATTTTTTAAAATTGTTTTATTCCCTACAGTTTAATTAAAATCAATTTATATGGTGAAGAATTCGTGGTTATTTACCAGTTTATTCTTATTGTTAACACTTAATTTTAATGCACAGGAACCAGAAAAGACAACATCAGATCTTGAGGTTTCTTTAAAGCTAATTAATCCCACCCGGGAGATCAATGACGGGGAGAGCCGGGTAAAGGTGCAGGGAGGTCAGCCTCCTTACCAATATAAATGGAGTAAGCAAAGCATTGCCCTGGAATCTAAAGAAGCTAAGGGCCTAGTTGAGGGTCTTGACTATTCAGTCACAGTTACCGATTCTAAAGGTAATACCGTAAAAAAAGATTTTAGCATACCTGCTAATTCAATTACCGAAATATTTAATAGCAAGGTACAGCCTGCAGTAGATTTCCTGGGAGGTATTCTTTTCTGGGATCCGTTTGCAGCGGTTGGGATCTATGATCCTGTAGTTTATACCGACGAAAAGGAAATCCCGATCCCAAACTGGGATGCTACAACTAATAATATTTACTCGCTAAAAGAATGGCTAGTTCCCGAAGGTGCAAAAGTATCTGAAGGCGATAAAATAGCCATCGTTCAGAAAGATTCGGGAGAGGAAATTGAGGTTTTTAGCGATGCTTCCGGAAAAGTGAATTACCTGGTTCAAGAAGGGGCTGAGATCTTTAATCCAAATGAGAAAGAAGATGTGATAGAGCAGAATGCTCATATGATCGCCCAGGTTGAATATGATGATCCGCAACCTTTACATCATCCAAATGGAGATGTGAGGAATAATGCAATTCCTTTTATTGTTATCTGGCTTATTCTGGGTAGTATCTTCTTTACTCTTAGACTTGGCTTTGTAAACATCAGAGGGTTTAAACATTCCATTCAACTCGCAAAGGGAAAATTTGATAATCCAGATGCCCCTGGAACAATAACTCACTTTCAGGCTATGGCTACAGCAGTTTCTGCTACAGTAGGTCTTGGTAATATTGCCGGGGTTGCGGTTGCGATCTCTCTGGGAGGAGCGGGTGCAACCTTTTGGATGTTTACCGCCGGATTTTTCGCAATGTCCCTGAAGTTTACAGAATGTACTCTAGGGGTGAAATATCGTAAGATCCATGAAGATGGAAGGATATTCGGAGGACCTATGAATTACCTTCGGTATGGTCTTGAGAAAAGGAATATGAAAGGCCTCGGTAAATTTCTTGCCGGTCTATTTGCGGTGCTAGGTATTGGAGCGTCATTTGGTGGCGGGAACATGATCCAGTCTAACCAGGCGTTTAAAATTGTATCAGAACAGATCCCATTTTTACAGGGATATGGTTTTTGGTTTGGTATTG
>CBDTXN010000243.1:0-3329 GCA_965364455.1 uncultured Flavobacteriaceae bacterium | reverse complement strand
GAATGTAGTAAATTAATACACCAATCTGGTATAAGCAGAATGGTATATCAAATTGATTATAAAGACAATTCCGGCCTGGATTTTCTGCAAAAGGCAGGAGTGGAATTAAAACAGATAACCGAACTTGAAGATTGAAAGGAAGAAATAAAATATACACGCCACTATTATTAAGCATCGCCTGCGCTGTTGGGCTCATTCTTGGTGCGCGTTTAAATTTTGATCCTACAGACGAACTTTTTACCGCCAATCCTAAAAAACAAAAGCTAAATCGACTCATAGACTATATAGACTATGAATATGTAGATGATGTAAATACAGATAGTATAGTTGATGTTACCGTGAATAAGATCCTTGAAAATCTTGATCCTCATTCAGTATATATTCCAAAAGAAGAATATGACCGGGTTACCGAAAACATGAAAGGTGATTTTGTGGGGATTGGGGTAAGCTTCTATAATATCAATGATACGATCGTGGTTATTAAGGCCCTTGAAGGAGGACCTAGTGAAAAGATTGGTATTCGGGGTGGAGACAGGATTCTATACGCCAACGGAAAAAAATTATTCGATCTCGAGATTAGTGACGACTCCATCACCACTCAATTAAAAGGAAAAGCGAACACCAAGGTAACTTTAAAAGTATTACGTAAGGGTATTAAAGACCTGCTAACCTTCAATATCAAAAGAGGAAAAGTACCTCTCAAGAGTGTAGATGCCTCCTATATGCTTACCGAAGATCTGGGGTATATTAAAATCGACAGGTTTTCTGAAACAACCTATAAGGAATTCAGCCAGGCTATTGATGAACTTAAGGAAAAAGGAGCTAAAGAGATAGCATTGGACCTACGCGACAACCCTGGCGGATATCTATCTGAAGCTATCAATATTGCCGACGAATTTATCAAAGACGAGAAGCTCATATTGTTTACTAAAAATAAAAGCGGGGCTATCGAAGAAACATACTCGCAAAGGGAAGGTAGCTTTGAAAATGGAAAAGTTTATGTCCTTATCAATGAAAATTCGGCCTCAGCCAGTGAGGTAGTTGCCGGAGCATTACAGGACAATGATGTCGGAACTATTATTGGCCGTAGATCATATGGCAAAGGACTGGTGCAACGAGAAATGGAACTCGGTGACGGTAGTGCCGTGAGACTAACTATTGCTCGCTATTACACTCCCACCGGTCGCTCTATACAAAAGCCATATGAAAATGGAAATGAATCATACTTCAATGATTACATGAGGCGGTATAAGAATGGAGAATTAAATAGTGAAGATAGTATCGTGGTTAACGATTCACTGAGATATGTTACCCCCGGAGGCAAAATTGTATATGGAGGAGGTGGGATAATCCCGGATATCTTTGTGCCTAAGGATACCGATTCTGAAAAGGAAAAACTTACCTTTTTGCTTCGTGGCGGATATATGAGCCGATTTATATTTAACGTCCTGGAAGAAAATAGAGAATATTACAACTCCATTGAAAAAGGAGATTTCAGAAAAGAGATCACCATAAACGATAAAATGATCAATGATTTTGACCGATATTTAAGGCAAATGAATATTGGAATGAATTCCACCAGCGAAACTCATAAACCACTTCTAAAGAAGTATCTAAAAGCCGAAATCGCACAACAACTTTTTGGAACTAATGCATTTGAACGGTATTTAAATGAAGATGACCGATTAATTGAGAAAGTAATTGAGTTGTCCATGGAAAAATAATATTTTGGACATTCGATGCAAAATTTCTTAGAATATCTTTCTGCTATTTGGCCTCTCACCCCTCTGTTTTTATTCATTATAGCGGTGAGTTTCAGGCTTATGGATAATAGCGCCTACCTGTTCTTAAAAAATGAAATCTTGATCAATTCTTCTAATGTTTCCCGCGGCCTTATGAAAAAGCATATTAACACCGCTGAAGACCCTGATTTTACCAGAAAACTAAAAAGAGCCTTACTGTATAGAAATCTTCAGCAAAGCTTTATGATTCTGGCAATTGTGAGCCTTCCTCTGAGTCTGGTTTTATTCTTTATTGTCTAATTTATCGTGCACCTTAGCGTGCTCACCATCATTCCATTCTGTAAGAATATCTGTTGCTACTGCCGCACCACTACCACTCGCGATCGCATATTGACTTCGCCATCCTGCCAGAGTACCGGCTACGTATAGCCCAGGTTTTATCAGGTGGTCATCATTAACCAGTTGAATTCGATTTTTAGATACTTTTGCTTTTTTATGAGGAATAATATACTGGTCCAGGCCATCAATCCTTAATGGGCTAGTGTACCCGACGGAAACAACTATTGTCTTCGAAGTATATTCATTCTTATTGGTTATCACCTTATATCCGCGACCGTTAATTTCTTCGATCTTCTTAACTTTCTCTCTGACAATACGATCAACATCAGGATAAGTTTCAGCTAAATGGACTGCAGCTTCTTTCAGTAAAACACCTCCCTTGGTACCGGGTGCAATTCCGAAAACATTTTTTAGCAATGCAGATTGTAAATGAGAGGCTTTTTGGTGCAGGATAATTCCTGCTCTTTTATTTTTAGCGTAGGGCTTATCAAGTCCAGACCCAATAACCAGGGCACACGATAATCCGGCCGCACCTCCACCTATTATCAAAACATCAAAATCCATCTTATCCATGTTTTTTAGAGATCGTTCTGGAAACAAGTAATATTACCATGAGAACGATCACACACAGGCTGGCCAGCATTACAATTAACGCATTGGCACTCTCGCCACTGGTTAGATTTTCGAAGTCTAGTGCACTGGCACTAATCCCAATAAAAACTACAGCTAAGAATATGATGGTATAAATAAAGTACTTCATGAAAATAAATTCTGAATATTCGCGGCGAAAAGTTTAACTGCAATAGCAAGTAGAATTACGCCGAAAACCTTTCTAATTACATTGATACCCTGAGATCCAAGGATCTTCTCAATTCTAGAAGAAGATTTTAGAACCAGGTATACAAATATAATATTGATAATTATAGCAACAATGATATTTACCGTTTCATATTCTGCCTGTAAAGATACCAGCGAAGTCATAGTACCCGCTCCCGCGATAAGAGGAAAAGCTAAAGGAACTACAGAAGCAGTTTCCGGGGCATCATCTTTATAAAGACTAATCCCCAGGATCATCTCCAAGGCAAGAAAAAACAGAATAAAAGAACCTGCAACTGCGAATGAATTTACATCTATCCCAATTAAATTAAGGATCTCTTTTCCCAGGAACAGAAATACTACCATAATTATCCCTGCAACTATAGATGCTTTTTCACTCTGTATATGACCTACTTTTTTTCGAAGATCAAT
>CBDTXN010000242.1:0-3396 GCA_965364455.1 uncultured Flavobacteriaceae bacterium | reverse complement strand
TAGACCAGAGAGAACGTTTTGAGGAACAATTAAAGCTTTCAGAAAAAGGTGATGATGAAGCAATGTTTATAGACAATGACTTTTTACGATCTCTTGAGTATGGAATGCCTCCAACTTCAGGACTTGGAATAGGAATGGACAGATTGATCATGTTCCTTACTAACAAGCAGTCTATACAGGAAGTTCTATTTTTCCCTCAAATGAAACCAGAGAAAAAACCGGTTGATCTTAGCGAGGAAGAAAAAGCTGTTTTCAAACTATTAAAAGATGACGAGATCCATGAGCTTGCTAACATAAAAGAGCAATCTGGCCTCAGCAACAAAAAATGGGATAAGGCCTTGAAAAGCCTTAGAAAACATAAAATGATCGATGTTTACAAGGAGGGTGAAACCCTGAGCATCAGAGCCATTTAAACCTGTATTTTTTAACAAATAATAGATTTTGAAAAAAGTTCTGTACCCGTTACAGAACTTTTTTTATTATTTTAGAGGATGCACCGCCCTATCCTCCCGAAGCAAACGCCATTAATCGTCTCCTACCTAAGAGTAGGCAAATTATTATATATCTCGCTCGGGTTATTTGTTGCTGAATCATATTTTTTCTGGCAATTACTGCTTCGTTTCAATTATAAAGACAAACCCTTACTGCATATTCTTTTAATCCTCTGTTTTCTCTTTTCCTTTGTCCATATTTTTCTGGTTTTGATGGATGGATGGTCCCGCTTCCAAAATTATAAACGAATAAAAGACCAGTTCTACATTCATGGTTTCGATGTTAGATTAGCAGGAAATTACCAGGGTTCGAAGTGCCAGAGAAATGCAGCCATAATAGCGGCAAAAGAGCTGGGTATGGAAAAGGAAATATTGAACTTTTACAGAAAAAGAGGCGTCAGGTCCTTTCATTTCATTCCTCATTTCATGATTCAGGATCCTTTTTTTATTTTTAGAAGGTACTTCTGGTCACGTACTTTCCTGGAAAAACCATATAAGTCTAAATTCAACTACAGAAAAATCTATTCTTCCCAAATACTTGCAAGTACAGATTTAACAACTTCGGTTTAAACCATTTCCCTTAAGCTTAGTCATAAAACTGCCAACGGGCATTCTATATATTATTTAGCCCTAATATTTAAGCTTATTAATTAAACAATTACAATTTATGATCAAAAAACAAAGCCTCAGGCTATTGCTTGTAGCGCTTTCTTTATCTGTTTCTGGCTGCGCGGTTTTTCAACCAAACAGTAAAAAACAGGATGTTGCTGAAAATGGTGACAAGGAAGACAAAAAAGATGGCGATCTTAAGCCGTATAATAAGGTGATAACCAAAGACGCAAAAAGCGACGAAGGATTATTTACCGTTCATGAAGTTGATAATAATTATTTCTACGAAATTCCTGACAGCCTTTTTAACCGTGAAATGCTTACGGTTACCAGAATTGCCAAAACTGCCAATGGGATTGGATTTGGTGGAGGAAAACAGAATACCCAGGTTCACAGATGGCAAAAGAAGGGTGACAAAGTATTACTTCGCGTAGTTTCTTATGAAGTATTTGCAGCAGATTCTTTACCTGTTCACGAAGCGGTGAGAAACTCCAATTTCGAGCCGATCCTTCAGTCATTTGATATAAAAACTGTTGGTAAGGATTCTATTAACAAAACCACGGTAATAGACGTTACAGACCTTTACACCAAAGATGTTCAGGCATTAGGATTACCTGACGGAACCCGTAAAAGATTCAAGGTTTCCCGCCTGGACGAAAGCAGATCTTATATAGATACTATCAGGTCCTATCCTGAAAACATCGAAATAAGACACGTAAAAACCTATAACGCCGGCGAGCCACCATCAAACTCAAGCACAGGTTCGATCTCCCTGGAATTCAGCAATTCTATGATCCTACTTCCTGAAGTTCCGATGGAAAGAAGGTATTTTGATGAGCGTGTAGGATGGTTTACTACAGAGCAAACAGATTACGGTTTAGATGCCCAGAAAAGTAAAACTGTAGAATTCCTTGACAGGTGGAGACTTGAGGTTAAGGAAGAAGACATGGAGAAGTTCAAAAATGGTGAACTTGTAGAACCAAAGGAACCCATTATATATTATATAGACCGTGCCACTCCAAAAAAATGGGTGCCATTTATAAAGCAGGGAATTGAAGACTGGCAGGTTGCATTTGAAGCTGCCGGGTTTAAAAATGCCATTTTAGCTAAAGAAGCACCAACTGTTGAAGAAGACCCGGACTGGAGTCCTGAAGACGTAAGGTATTCGGTGGTAAGATATCTTGCCTCTCCAATACCAAATGCAAATGGTCCTCACGTGAGCGATCCAAGATCTGGAGAGATACTGGAATCTGATATCAACTGGTACCATAACGTAATGACACTTCTTAGAAACTGGTTCTTTGTACAAACTGCTGCTATTAATGAAGAAGCACAGGATGTTGCTTTTAAGGATGAAGTTATGGGAAGATTGATAAGGTTCGTTTCCTCTCACGAAGTAGGACATACGCTTGGCCTTCCGCATAACATGGGAAGTAGTGTTGCTTACCCTGTTGAAAAACTTAGAGATCCTGAATTCACCAAGGAATTTGGTACTGCTCCCTCAATAATGGACTATGCCAGATTCAATTATGTAGCGCAGCCTGAAGATGGTGATGTAGCTTTAATGCCAAATATCGGGCCTTATGATAAGTATGCTATTGAATGGGGATACAGACCAATTCCTGAAAAGGAAGGTAAAGAAGAAAAGCCTGTTCTTGATGAGTGGATCCTTAAGCATTCAGATGACCCGATTTATAGATTCGGAAGACAGCAAGGTAACGTGATCGACCCGAGTTCTCAAACTGAGGATCTTGGTGATGACGCCATGCTTGCCAGTGAATATGGAATAAAAAACCTGAAAAGAATTGTTCCAAATTTGATTGAATGGACTGCTGAAGACGGTAAGGATTATGAAGACCTAGATGATCTTTATGGTCAGGTTCTTTCTCAATACAACAGGTATATGGGCCATGTATCAGCTAACATTGGAGGAGTTTATGAGTATTACAAAACTTACGACCAGGAAGGCGCTGTTTATTTCCATGTAGACGCTGAAAAACAGCAAAGAGCCATGGATTTTCTTCAGGAGCAATTATTTGAAACTCCTGAATGGATGATCAATCAGGAGATCTTCAATAAGATCGAGTTTGACGGGAATGTAGAGCGTATTAGAAATATGCAGCAAAGGACCCTAAACAATCTTCTGGATTTTGGAAGAATGGCCAGACTTATGGAAAATGAAGAGGTTAACGGGAAGGACGCCTACAGTCTCCTAGATATGATGACCGATCTTAGAAAAGGGATTTGGAGTGAAGTTTATTCAGGACAAAAGGTCGACCGCTACCGTAGAAATCTG
>CBDTXN010000241.1:0-3467 GCA_965364455.1 uncultured Flavobacteriaceae bacterium | reverse complement strand
ACCAAAGTCCAACAATATCTCCGGAAGACTTATCAGAAACCTCCCATACTTTCACGTCTTCATGAAATACCGGAACGCTACCTTCTTCTACTGGAGTGAATTCAAAATTGAATAATTCACCTGCTGTAAAGAACAGGGCGTCGGTAAGATTTCCTAATTCCAGATATTGCTTCACTTCCTCGCTATCCAGGTCATACTTTTCTTTTCTTACTTTTTCAGCATAAAAGCGATAATCCCATGGCTTGATAGTAATATCTGCGTCTTCAGAATCTGCAATTTTTTGCATATCCTCAACTTCTTCTTCAACTCTGGCCAGAGCGGCAGGCCATACTTTCATCATTAGATCCATGGCATTTTCAGGATTTTTGGCCATCCTGTTTTGAAGTCTCCACTCCGCATAATTATCATATCCTAAAAGCTCCACTCTTTCATCACGCAATTTTAGGATCTGTTTTATTATCTCATTATTATCATACTCATCTCCATTATCTCCTCTTGAATAATAATTGTTCCATACTTTTTCACGTAGTTCTCTTTCAGTGGAATAGGTAAGGAAAGGATCCATTGAAGAACGGGTATTGGTAACCGCATATTTTCCTTTTTCACCACGTTCTTCTGCAGCCTGTGCCGCTGATTTAACATAGGATTCCGGTAAACCGCCTAACTGATCTTCTTCCAGGTAGATCACGTAATTTTCCTCATCGGCAAGTACGTTGGTTGAGAATTTGGTATAAAGGCCGGATAACTCTTTATTGATCGCAGCATATCGCTCTTTATCCTCTTTATTCAATTCAGCACCCTGCATGGCGAAATCTTCATAAATAAGATCAATGACTCTTTGCTGCGCAGCATTCAGAGGTTTTTTTTGAGAATTATCATAGACCGTTTTGATACGGTTAAATAATTTTTCATTCTGGTTTATTTTGGAAGTGAACTCAGAGATCTCCGGTGCCAGTTCCTTTTGCACTTCCCTAAATTCTGGACTCGAAATATTACTGCTGAAAATTCCATAATAAGTAAAAGCACGATCCAGTTCTTCACCTGCTTTTTCATATGGAATTATAGTGTTTTCAAAAGTTGGCTCGGCCGGGTTTTCGATGATCTTGTCTATATCGGCAAGATGCATTTCCATTCCTTTCCTAATGGCCGGTTTCACCAATTCAACTTTCATTTCATCAAAAGCCGGAACGCCTTGATAGGGTCCTGTCCATTCTGATAATAAGGGGTTATTCATAGATTCTTTTTCATTTTCCTGACCATTACAATAGCCAATAATTGAGACCAAAGCAAAAACACTAAGGCCTTTTTTTATTTGTAACTTCATTCTGAACTTAATTTAATAAACGGCCGGAATATACAAACAATTAGCCTTTTTTCCTTAATAGATTTGTGAAATGGATTATTCTAAAAAATGGAAAATATCTTGAGTTTATTTGGAATAAGAAAAGTGAAAATCCTGTTTATGGTTGGATAATTCAAATAGAACTGAGGTGTTCTGTATGCGGGAAAAAGAAAAATGATACTTTCCTGTTTGCTCAGGAAAATCGTACACTTCTCATGATTGATCAATGACCTTTGACTTTTTAAATAGATTTTCCCCTATTTAAAACAGGATTTTCACCTTTAAGATGTTCTAAAGTAGAGATTTAAGTAAGACAGTGAAAGTGGATAATTACCCTAATTTCAGTATGACAAAAAAATATTCTTACTTTTTAGTATCGTCTTCCGTAAGTTTCTGTGCTATTGGTTTTCTCGAAAGTACCTTTCTTGGTGAAATTCCGTATTTTTCTTTAAAGATCTTGGAAAAATAACTGCGGCTGGACAAGCCCAATTCATATACCACCTCACTCACGTTCTTGTTTCCGTTAGAGAGAATGTTCAGGGCTTTTGTAAGTCTTATATCTCTGATATATTCATTGACAGTTTTCCCGAAGATAACCTGAAATCCTTCCTGCAATTTATTCGTATTTACTCCTACGAGTTTGGAAAGTTCGTTAACCGTGCCGGTGTTAGAGATATTCGCATCAATATGTTCTACGGCTTTTTCTATAGCCTTCATATCCTTTTCCTTCAGCTTTTTATTCTGAATGTTCTGATCATCTTTCTTAAATCGGGAAAGCATAAAACTTAGAATTTCCAATGCTTTGGCTCCGATAAAATTAATTCTGGGAAAACCGGATATTTCGGTATTTCTTATTTCTTTAATAGACTCAGCTGTTTTCAGACTGAAGCTGGATTTTTCAGAAATTCTAGTATGGGCTTTGTTGTCACTAAATAATTCGTAGAAAATCGGTTCAAGATCTTCCAGATTAAAAGAGAAATATTTCTGAAATTTTGAACGATCTATTTCCAGATAACAAATCATCACCTCTTCATCTTTCGGAAAAATTAAATTATGAGTTTCTTTATCTTTTGGTGCAGCGATTAAGTATTCATGCTCTTCTATAGAATCTCTGTCTTCATTATTGCCAAAACTGCTGTTGAGTTCACCTTCTATACAATATATAAATCGAATAGGTTTTACCTGTAAATGAGATAATCTGAACTGTGTATCATCTTTGAATTTCCCATGATAGATATGAAGACCAATTCCGTTAGGGAAATTAATAACCTTAATTTCACCTTCTCCCTTAACTTCCGGAATGTTTAAGGTGAACTCTCCCAGGTGCTCAGTAAATATAGTTCCAAAATGGTTGGCCAATTCAGGTATTATATCGTCTACTTCATTTAATTCTAAATGATAGGTATCCATCTTAATCGATTTAGTTAGTTATCAAAATAAACCGTTTTAAAATTACTGTCTAGTCTATAAATTCACGAGAATTCACAGTTAAACTTATACTAAATGATTAAAGCTTAAGTCTTCTGGAATGAATATTATTCGTACAAATTTTCAAATCTGTTTTTCTACCATAAACTAGCTCAACTCCTTGCGAAGAACCACCAGGGGCGGACTTTTAATCACACTTGAACTATTTCCTAATCCAATAGCCATTACAAGAAAAATTATTCCGGGCAATAGAACCAGGAACGGAATATAGGATGGAACAAAGGTCGTTTCGAATACGAAATATCCTAATAAAAAGCTGCTAATCAATGAAAGAAGGATTCCGGAAAGAGCTCCTAAAATACCAAGATAGAAGTATTCCAAGGCGAGAATTTTAAGGATTTGGTCACTTTTTGCACCAAGAGTCCGCAGTAGAACACTTTCCCTGATACGCTGATATTTACTGGTCCTTACAGCTCCTATTAAAACAATGACCCCGGTTAAAATACTAAAGAAAGCCATAAAGTTTATTAGCCATGAGATCTTGTTCAGGATCTCCTCGATAAATGTGAGTACCTGCCTTAGATCTATAATGGTAAGATTCGGAAATTTGTCAACAAGGCTTTGCTGCAATTATGCTGACCTGCTTTCATCTGGAACCTTTGTGGTAAGAACTCTGAATTGAGGCGCTTCCTCCAGC
>CBDTXN010000240.1:0-3489 GCA_965364455.1 uncultured Flavobacteriaceae bacterium | reverse complement strand
ACCTGGTTCCAAATGAACATGACCAGAGGTAGGTTCAGATTTTCCAGATAATATCTTCAGGAATGTAGATTTCCCGGCACCATTGGCACCGATAATCCCGTAACAGTTTCCCTGGGTGAAGGTTGTATTGACCTCATCGAACAAAACACGTTTTCCAAACTGTACAGAAAGGTTTGATACTGAAAGCATAAACAGATAAAATTAATTTTTTGCAAAAGTAGTTATTATCAGCCTTACTAAGAAAGATTAACGTTTTAAATATTCGTTTTAACGCACACTTAACATAGGCCGGAATTACCAGCCTATATATTTGTTAAAAAATGAGGCAAACCGAAACGGCCTCAGGACCCAATACCCCTCATGAGGAATATAATTTTCATCATTTTTACCTGCTCGTTAATATTAACGGGGTGTAATGATAATTCCCCTGACCCTAAATCGGTTTATATTGGCGGCCAGATAAATAATCCCGAAACAGACTATATTATCATCTCTAAAGAAAATGAAACTTTAGATACTCTTTATCTTGATGAGAATAACCAATTCGGGAAAGAATTTGAAGATCTGGAAAGTGGGATCTACACCTTCAAACATCCACCGGAAAGTCAGATAATGTATGCTGAACCAGGTGATAGCCTGGTCATTTGGCTAAATACAATGGCCTTTGATGAATCCCTTAATTTTAGTGGAGAAGGTTCTGAAAAAAGCAATTTTCTTCTGGACATGTTTCTGAAGAATCAGAGTAATAATGACCTGATCATTACTTACTACAAGATCGAGCCTACCGAATTTGCACGAATTACAGATTCTATAAAACAAGATAGGCTTCAGAGACTCGATCAAATAAATGAGACTAATGAATTTTCTGAGGAATTTCTAAAAATTGCTGAAGCAAGTATAGATTACGAATATTATGATCTTAGGGAACGTTATACATTTCTTATAAGGAAATATTACAACAGTTTTGCTGAAAAGATCCCTGAAGATTTCAATGATTACCGTGAGGAAATAGATTTTAACAATCAGCAATTACAGGATTACTATGTCTACACTAATCTAATTGATGATTATATGCGGACGAAATCTATTGAATATTGCTCCCAGAAGCATAAAGATCATAAAAGGTGTTTTAATATGAACACCTATAAGAATATTGCCAGCAGGATCAAATTGATCGACTCCCTGTCTAATATTGAACCTCTTAAAAATGAATTTATAGACCGGTTGGCTGTACAGGCGATCACCATGGCCGAAAGGGAAAGCAGATTGGATTCCATTTTAAATTTATTAAAGAGCATAAACTATTCTAATTTAAATAGTGCGAAACAACTGGCAGAAATTCAAAAGAATTATTTTAACGGAAAATCTATAGAAGACTTCACCGCCCAGGATACAGATGGGAAGGTCGTTAAATATGGAGATATAATAGATGACCCAACGATCACCTATGCCTGGTCCATTTATGCCCCCGCTCATCACAGGTGGCAACATAGCATTATTGAAGATCTTAAAAAGAAATATCCCGAAATAAACTTTATGGGCGTTAATATAGATCTTGGTGAAAGAGAAGAATGGTTAAGAACACTCGAAACTTTTGGTTATGATAAATCGAATGAATACCAGATAACGCAGAGGTCTACATCTAAGGAAACCTATAAAAAATACCTGAATAAAGTCTTCTTTGTGAATTCAGACGGAACCATTGTAAAAGGCGACGTTAGTTTTGGAAGCCCGGACTTTGAAGGAGAGGTATTGGAATTTCTGAACAAATAAAAAAGGCCATCTTTTCAGACAGCCTTCTTCAATTCTATTTTCTTAAAAAATCTATTGATTTCCCTTTTTGTAATCTGCAAGGAATTTCTCAAGACCTATATCGGTTAATGGATGGTTTAGCAGCCCTTCAATAGAAGAAAGGGGTCCTGTCATCACATCTGCTCCTAACTTAGCACATTCAAGTACGTGCATAGTATGTCTCACAGAAGCAGCAAGAATTTCAGTTTCGAAACCATAGTTATCATAGATCAAACGAATTTCTGCAATAAGGTTCAATCCATCTGTAGAAATATCATCAAGCCTACCAATAAATGGTGAAACATAAGTAGCACCTGCTTTAGCAGCTAGCAAAGCCTGACCTGCCGAAAATACCAAAGTACAATTGGTTTTTATTCCTTTATCACTAAAATACTTAAGAGCCTTTACTCCTTCTTTGATCATAGGAACTTTTACGATAATTTGCTCATGCAATTCAGCAAGTTCCTCACCTTCTCTTACTATTCCGTCAAAATCTGTTGCGATCACTTCCGCACTTACATCACCTTCAACAAGGTCACAGATCTTTTTATAATGCTTAAAAATATTATCCTTCCCGGTGATACCTTCTTTAGCCATCAAAGATGGATTTGTAGTTACCCCATCAAGAACTCCCAAATCCTGGGCTTCTTTTATCTGGTCCAAATTCGCGGTATCAATAAAAAATTTCATAGTTGTGTGTTATTTTGAATATTAATGAAATACGTTTTTAGAATTGAAATAAAATTACAATTTATAATGCTTCATCAGCATCTTTTCATAGAGTTTGTCCGGCAAAAGCCCCTTCAGTTTAACTGAAAATTTCTGAAGCCTCTCTCCTACTTTATAATGCACCTTAGGCTCTGGTGTTTCAATGATCTTAAAGATCTCTTTTGCCATTAATTCCGGATCCTGACCAGCATCCACATGCTTATTCATGAGGTCCAAAGTATTACCATAAACCTCTTGATATGGAGAACCATTGGTTACCGGAGCATGGTATCTTCCACTGGCGATATTGGTAGCAAAATCACCCGGAGCAACATTGGTCATTTTTACGCCAAATTGTTTTATCTCCATTCGGTATGCCTCAGCAGTTATTTCCAGAGCACCTTTGGTAGCAGAATAAATTCCGCGATATGGCAAACCCATATAACCGGCGATAGAAGTAACATTAATT
Organism: uncultured Flavobacteriaceae bacterium; assembly: GCA_965364455.1. GTDB lineage: Bacteria > Bacteroidota > Bacteroidia > Flavobacteriales > Flavobacteriaceae > Christiangramia. The sequence goes on along the minus strand of CBDTXN010000240.1, from coordinate 521 downwards.
ATCAGGCCGTCCTTCTGCTTTCGCATTACAGGAAGCACATGTTTTATCATATTTAAGGGACCAAAATAGTTGGTTTCAAAGGCCTTTTTGATCTCAACTTCAGGAGTTTCTTCGATGGGACCGGTTATACCTACGCCGGCATTATTGATAAGAATATCTAATTTCTCTTCCTTTTCAGAGATCTCCTTAATGGCACTTTTAATAGATTGCTCATCGGTCACATCCAACTGCACAAAATGGAAATCAGGAGAAGTACTATTAGCTTTTCTACTGGTTCCGTAAACTTTAAAATTTCGTTTGCTGAGATAGGTCGCGATAGACTTTCCGATGCCGGAAGAAGCGCCGGTGATAAGCACCACTTTTTTTGAAGATTCCCCTTTTTTCATATCGCACAAATATGCAATAAATTTAGGACTTAGTAGAAACAAAAAATGGCAAGCGACCCACATCACACCGCTACGACCGCCTACCCTTGCTGCGTTCCCGCCCTGGGGGATTCAGCAGGAGCTGGTTGTGTGGGA
>CBDTXN010000239.1:0-3553 GCA_965364455.1 uncultured Flavobacteriaceae bacterium | reverse complement strand
GTATAATCTTCGGCTTTTTTTCCACCTTCTGAAATTTTAGCCAAAACGTCCTGAACTTTCTTATAAAGTTGATCTGATCTTACTTCAGCAATTTCAGATGGCTGTATAACTACTGGCTCTAAAAACTCCCTGTTAACCTGTGAGGATGGTTCGGTTTCCTGAACTTTTTCAGCATTTTGATTTTCAGCCACTTCATTTTCAATGATCGCTGGCTCAATAATTACTTTTTCAGTTTTAAACGGCTCCTGATCTTTCACTTCAACCTTATTTTCTGAAGCCACCTGAACTGGTTGTTTAAATTCTGTTTTTTCCGAACTATCCTGAATACCCTCTTCAGCTGGAGTCTCAACGATTGGCGTTGAGTATTGATCTTGTTGATTTATAAATAAAATACTTGCAACTAACAATACTATTACTGCGGCTACCGCAGAGAATAACCAGATTCCTCCTGGTTTCTTTTCAGTTCTGTCCAGCCTGGAATTTAATTTATCCCAACTTTGTGCTGATGGCTGAATCTCCCTTTCTTCCAGCTTCTCCTTAATATGCTCTTCAAATTTAATTGGCGCCATAGCTTGATGAATTAATCGTTTTTAATTTTTGCTGAAGCATTTTCCTTGCTTTAAATAATTGGGATTTAGAAGTTCCCTCGCTTATTTCCAGCATCTGTGCAATTTCAGAATGCTTGTAACCTTCAACCGCATACATCACAAAAACCATTTTATAACCTTCCGGTAAACTGTCTATTAATGTTTGTATTTCGGCTACTTCCATTTCAGAATTTACATTATTGAAGATCTCACTGTTTTCAAATCCCAGATCTTCCTGAAATTCAAGTTTTTTATGTTGTCTTAGAAAAGAAATGGCTTCTCTTACCATGATCTTCCTGATCCAACCTTCAAAACTTCCTTCTTCCTTAAAATCCTTCAAATACTTGAAGACCTTAAAAAAACCGTTCAACATAACTTCTTCCGCATGATGTATATCCCTGATATACTGCCGGCAAATGCTTAACATTTTAGGTGAATGCAGCTCATATATTCTTTGCTGAGCACTTCGGTTTCCCGAGGATGCTCTTTTTATCAAAGAGGATTCATTTTTAAAAAGCTGTATAACTTTCACCATTTTCACAAGGCCTTCTATTTATATAGACGACTGAAAGTTACAAAAGGTTGCCTGAGGTTTTAAAAATTTTATTTTTTTTCGTTTTCGCTACTCAAATTCTTATCTCGTATCTTTGCGCCAGAACAGATTTTATGGGACAGGAAGTACGAATTAATAAGTATTTAAGTCAGTTAGGATATTGCTCCAGAAGAGAAGCAGATAAACTTATAGACCAGGGTAGAATTACCATTAATGACAAAGTTCCGGAAATGGGCACGAAAGTGACTCCAGGGGACCTGGTGAAAGTTGACGGCAAACCGGTTTCCAAGGAGGAATTAAAAGAGCCCAATGTTTATATTGCTTTTAATAAACCTGTAGGCATAGTCTGCACTACCGATACCAGGGTTGAAAAGGACAATATCATTGACTATATTAATTACCCGAAAAGAATTTTTCCTATCGGCCGACTGGACAAACCCAGTGAAGGATTGATATTTCTTACCAATGACGGTGATATTGTTAATAAGATCCTGAGAGCTAGAAACAACCACGAAAAAGAATATGTGGTCTCTGTAAATAAACCTATCACGTCAGATTTCATAAAGAAAATGTCTGGAGGAGTACCCATTCTGGATACTGTAACCCGTGAATGTGAAGTTGAAAAATTAGGCAGGCATACTTTCAGAATTATTTTAACCCAGGGCCTGAATAGACAAATACGCAGAATGTGCGAATTTTTAGGCTATGAGGTTACCTCCCTGAAAAGAGTGAGAATAATGAATGTTTCCCTGGATGTTCCAGTTGGAGAATGGCGTGATCTTTCCAAAGATGAACTGAACACGATCAATGGCTTGCTTGGTGAATCTACAAAAACTGAAGAAGGTTCTGTTCTAGAACCAACTATGAATGTCAATCCCAGAAAGGGGAAACGCCCCCGAAAACCGAAATCTTAACAGTTAATTAGCGCAAGCCTTAGAAGGTTTATTGTTGGTTCTTGTTATTTTTAATTCGTTCGAATTACCGCGATTATTATATCTTTAGTAATTAATGAATTAAAATTGAGTATGAAAGTACAACCATTTCACCTTGCGATTCCGGTTTCAGATCTTGAAGAATGTCGAAAATTCTATAAAGAAACTCTTGGGTGCGGAGAAGGAAGAAGTAGCGATCATTGGGTAGACTTTAATTTTTTTGGCCACCAGTTGGTGATTCATTACCAGGATCCACAAGAAACCAAAGCCTCAACATCAAATCCTGTAGATGGAAAAGATGTACCTGTACCACATTTTGGAGTGGTGCTTCAATGGGAGGTTTTTCATGAATTCGCGAAGTTATTAAGGAGTAAGAATATAGATTTTGTAATAGAGCCTTATATCAGGTTTGAGGGTAAACCCGGTGAACAGGCCACAATGTTCTTTAGAGATCCTTGTGGTAATGCACTTGAATTCAAGGCTTTCAAAAACATGGATCAGCTATTTGCAACCTAAAAGCAATATTTTAACCGGCCAACCAACCAATTATGGATAGACTCAAACCGTCCTTAGTACGGCAGCTCTTTGTTCTGCTGCTGATACTTTTCCTAACGGTACTAATCGTTATTGAAATTATCCCTTATCTCTCCGGAGTTTTAGGTGCAGTGACCCTGTATGTTATCCTGAAAGGATGGATGAATAAATTACTGGCAAGAGGTTGGCGGCCTGCAATGGCGGCAACTCTTTTAATGGCTGCTTCTTTTATAGGAATTTTAATTCCGGTTGTTTTGATTGCTGTAATGCTTACCTCAAAAATAGGTAAGGCTGCAGCAAATTCAGAACGAGTGATCAGTGCCATTAAAATGCAGTTAAATACTTTAGAAGATAGGATAGGTTACAGCCTGAGCGCAGGTATAGATACTTCCTCTGTGACCAGTTGGATTTCTTCAAACCTTCAAAACCTTGCCGGAGGTACTTTTAATGCCTTTATCGCTATAGGTATCATGTACTTTATTCTATACTACATGTTAACCAACAGACTATCTTTACGCGAATCCATGCTATCCTATATCCCGCTTGGAAAAGAGAATCTAAGGATTATAGGTGAGGAAAGTAATAACCTGGTAAAATCCAATGCTCTGGGAATACCACTGGTGGCGCTGGTACAGGGAATTATTGCCCTCATTGGATTTTTGATCTTTGGGGTTCCAGATCCTTTTTTCTGGTTCGTAATTACCGCAATTGGTTCAATGATCCCATTCATAGGTACGGCAATAGGAATTCTTCCCGCTGCAATCCTGCTTTTTGCACAGGGAAGCGACTGGCAGGGTATTGCAATCCTTATTTATGGATTTGTAGTGGTAGGTTCTACAGATAATATTATACGTCTTTATGTCCTGGAAAGACTGGCTAGTACTCATCCCTTAATCACTTTGTTTGGAGTGATCGTTGGAGTCCCTCTATTTGGTTTTATCGGACTT
>CBDTXN010000238.1:0-3562 GCA_965364455.1 uncultured Flavobacteriaceae bacterium | reverse complement strand
TTATATTTCACTTTCTTACCGCAGACTTCTGTAAAGATTTCAGCCATTTCCCTGCCTGTAAGATGTTCTCCGGCGATCGCAACTATCTTGTTTTTATAAGTATCTCCAGCTTTAAAGATGCCATAAGCACATTTCCCGATGTCATCGGCAGCTATTCCCGGTAACTCTTTCTTGCCTATAGGGAAAGTAATAGCTAGCTCGCCGTCTTCTCCTTTTTGAGGGCCCATACCAAAATGGATGAAATTATCCCAGTAAAAGGAAGTGAAAAGAAAGGTGTAAGGAACACCGCTATCACTAAAATACTTATCTGCTTCTCCCTTAGCATCAAAATGAGGGACCTTGTATTTTTCCATTAATGTTGGCATGCGGTCATCATCCAAAGGTATCCATTTCCTTGTATCTTCAAGAGTAGACCAGATCACATGTTCTAGTCCTGCTTCTTTACCGGCCTCTGCCATGTTCTTTGCATGCTCCATTTCTTTTTCCGGAGAAAAATGTTCCCAGAAAAAGGTTACACAAAAAGCCCCGTAAGCTCCTTTAAATGCTTTGATCACACTTTCTTTATTATCAATATCAGCTTCCACTACTTCAGCACCTAGCTCTTTTAGCTCTTTAGCTTTATCTGAAGAAGCATCCCGGGTGATCGCTCTCACGGCGAATCCACCTTCAGGATCATTTAATATGGCGCGTACTAATCCATTTCCCTGTGAGCCGGTTGCGCCAACAACGGCAATGATCTTCTTATTTTTCATTTGTGATTTAATTTTTAACTTGTTGATTCACATAAATTTACGGATTAAATGATAATTTATCCAATGGGATATTTTGAAAGTATTTTCCTGAAAATTGAAACAAACTCATTGATCAGAGCTTTAAATTTACCGTCAGATTTCAGGCATTTTTGTCCTGATCTGTCGATATTTAAAAAATATGTATTTTTGTAGGCAGTGAAAAAATCTTTGCAACATATCATTTCTTTGACCATGGCCTTTTTGGTGATGCTTTCTACGATGTCTTTTACGGTAGATAAGCATTTTTGCGGGAGCCATCTGGTTGATAAAGCGGTATTTTCAAAAGCAAAGACCTGTGGTATGCAAATGAGCGCAGCTTCAGAAGATCATTGCTGTACCAATGAGAAGATAGAGGTAGAAGGTCAGGATGAATTAAAGCTTTCTTTTGATTCTTTCGATTTTCATCAGCAATTGATCATTACCACTTTCACTTATGCTTATTTTGATCTTTTCGAAAGTTTACCGAAACAGATCATTCCTTTTAAAGATTATTCTCCTCCCTTACTGGTCACAGATATACAGCTGGAAGACCAGGTATTCCTTATTTGATAACTGAATCTTAGAATTAAAACTGCTCATTTATATGTAGCGGTTATTTGCGTTTTGCGCTCTTTTTCTAATTTTTAATTATTGAATAATGCTGAATAAAAGCATCAAGTATTTAATCGAAAACAAACTAATCGCCTTTATATTACTGGCGGTATTGGTTGGATGGGGAATCATGAATTCACCATTTAACTGGGAGACCGGTTTGTTGCCGAACGATCCTGTGGCCGTAGACGCCATTCCCGATATCGGTGAAAATCAACAGATCATTTTTACCGAATGGGCCGGTCGTTCTCCCCAGGATATTGAAGATCAGATCACCTATCCACTCACAACAAGTTTACTGGGAATTCCCGGGGTGAAGACCATCAGAAGCTCTTCTATGTTCGGCTTTTCCAGTATCTATATCATTTTTGAAGAAGATGTTGAGTTCTACTGGAGCCGTAGCCGAATCCTTGAAAAGCTGAATTCCTTACCGGAAAATCTGTTGCCGGAAGGTGTTAGTCCAACTTTGGGTCCTGATGCTACAGGTCTTGGCCAGATCTTCTGGTATACGCTTGAAGGTCGGGATAAGGATGGTAATGTTACTGGTGGCTGGGACCTGCAGGAATTGCGAAGTGTTCAGGATTATTATGTGAAATATGCTCTTTCCGGTGCCAGCGGAGTTTCAGAAGTGGCCAGTATTGGTGGCTATGTTCAGGAATACCAGGTAGATGTAAAACCTGAAGTGATGCGGCAATATGGGATCAACCTTGATCAGGTAGTAAAGGCCGTGAAAGAAAGCAATCGGGAAATTGGGGCCCAGACCCTGGAGATCAATAAAGCTGAATATCTTGTTCGCGGACTCGGTTACGTAAAATCTGTAGAAGACATCGAGAATGCCGTGGTAACTTCAGAAGATTATGCCTCCATCAAAATTAAGGATATCGCTAATGTCTCTATGGGACCTGCTTCCCGCCGCGGGATCCTTGATAAGGAAGGAGCTGAGGTTGTTGGTGGAGTAGTGGTAGCCCGTTACGGAGCAAATCCTTTGGAGGTGATCAATAATGTAAAGGCTGAAATTGCCGAAATAAGCTCCGGTCTTCCTTCAAAAACCTTAACCGATGGAACAGAATCTCAACTATCTATCGTTCCTTTTTATGACAGGACAGAGCTGATACAGGAAACTTTGGGAACTTTGAATGAAGCCTTAACCATGGAAATCCTGATCACTATTCTGGTGATCATCATCATGGTATTCAACCTTAGGGCTTCTATATTGATTTCCGGATTACTGCCGGTGGCTGTTCTGATGGTATTTATTTCTATGAAGGTCTTTGGAATAGCGGCAAACATTGTGGCTCTTTCCGGGATTGCTATTGCCATTGGGACCATGGTGGATGTAGGAATTATACTTTCCGAAAATATTATCAGGCATCTGGATATGAAAGATGACCGGCCTGTAAACCAGCTGGTTTATGAAGCTACGACTGAAGTTTCCGGTGCGATCCTAACAGCCGTTTTAACAACGATCATCAGTTTTATTCCGGTTTTCACTATGGTTGGAGCCGAAGGAAAGTTGTTCAGGCCTTTAGCCTTTACCAAGACGATGGCGCTTACTGCCTCCATCCTGGTAGCCTTGTTTTTAATTCCGCCAATCGCTGCCATCCTGTTCAAAAAGAGAAATTTTAGAAAAGAGATTAGTTATGTATTTCCTGGGATTCTAATCCTTGCCGGAGTAGTCTCTGTAATTTTCGCTTACTGGATAGGACTTGCTTTGATCGCTTTTGGTGTAATAGATCTTTTATTGAAATTCGCTAGGATCGATGAGAAGCAAAGTAAATTATTCAAGATCGGGATCGCCGTGCTTACTATTGTACTTCTATTGTCGGTCTACTGGAGACCGCTTGGGCTTCAAAACACTATTTTACTGAATCTGTTTTTTGTTTCTGTGATCTGTTTTGGACTTTTAGGGTTTTTCTATTTTTTTCAGAAACATTATGTAAACATCCTAACCTGGACCCTGGAAAATAAAGCTCTATTTCTGATAGTTCCAACCGCTATTGTTTTCCTGGGATTCTTTATCATGAAAAATACCGGGAAGGAATTTATGCCTTCTTTAAATGAGGGGTCATTTCTGCTTATGCCAACTTCATTGCCACACTCGGGAGTAGAAGAAAACAAAAGAGTACTACAGCAGCTGGATATGGCGGTAGCGAGCCTGCCTGAAATAGAGACGGTGGTTG
>CBDTXN010000237.1:0-3570 GCA_965364455.1 uncultured Flavobacteriaceae bacterium | reverse complement strand
AAAGCCGTCATGTGTATTTCCTTCTTTATCAGTTTTAGGAAGTGGAAGAGGACGAATCGATTTGCTCAAAAGGTGGAAATCCTTTACCATTACGGTCATTTCTCCAACCTGGGTTTTGAATAATTCACCTTCTATCCCAATAAAATCTCCTATGTCAAGAAGCTTTTTATATACATCGTTATACTTGAATTTGTCATCTCCCGGGCAGATCTCATCTCTGTTGAAATAAACCTGAATTCTACCTTTTGAATCCTGAAGTTCAGCAAAAGAAGCCTTTCCCTGAATTCTTCTGGACATTAATCTTCCTGCGATCACTACTTTTTTTCCTTCTTCAAAATTTTCCTTGATCTCTGAAGTAAGATGATCTACCGGAAAAAGGTCTGCTGGGTATGGATTGATGCCGGCTTTTCTTATGGCCGATAATTTTTCTCTTCTAATCTGTTCCTGTTCTGATAACTGCTGCATATAATTTTTTTTATGCATTCAACAAAAATGCGGATGCAAATATAGTGACTATCAGCCTGCCACACAACGCAATTAAAAGCCGAAATAATAATTCTATCTTTGCCTGAAAATTTGCATAAATGAGTATCTGGCGAGTAATTCTTTCTGTTTTATTTCCTCCCCTGGCAGTATACGATAAAGGATGTGGTTCAATTTTGATCGTTCTTATTCTTACCTTGTTAGGTTGGGTTCCGGGAGTGATCGCAGCCCTCATCATTTTGAATAATCCGAAGTCTTAGAGTATGAATAAGAAAGTTGAAGTACAGAATTTGGGAGTCAAAGATTATAAAGAAACCTGGGATTACCAGGAAGAACTATTTAAAAACACCCTGGACCTAAAGATCAAAAACCGAAGGGAAGAGCTTGATGTTCCTACTAAGAATTACCTGCTTTTTGTAGAGCATCCTCATGTGTATACTTTAGGTAAAAGTGGCGATGCGGAGAACCTTCTTATTTCTGAAGCTGAATTAGAGGCGAAAAATGCCAAATTCTATAAGATAAACCGGGGAGGGGATATTACTTATCATGGCCCCGGACAGCTGGTTGGTTATCCTATTCTGGATTTGGATAATTTCTTTACCGATATTCATAAATACCTTAGGCTACTTGAAGAAACCGTGATCTTAACCCTGGCCGAATATGGTTTAAAGTCTGAAAGAAGCCCGGGTGAAACCGGAGTCTGGCTGGATGTAGGAACACCCTTTGCCCGTAAAATATGTGCCATGGGGGTAAGGGCCAGTAGGTGGGTAACCATGCATGGCTTTGCTCTTAATGTGAATGCAGATCTCGGTTATTTTGACAATATTATTCCCTGTGGTATAAAAGGTAAAGCTGTAACTTCTCTTAATGTTGAATTAGGTAGAAAAGAAGTTAATATGGAAGAAGTTCAGCAAAAGATACTGAATCATTTCGCTGAACTTTTTGAAGCTTTCCCAGAGTTTAATCAAGACTAAGTATTTCTGTATCACCAGATTGCGCGAAGCAGGTAATACGCATATCTGTTCGATTTGAGGAGCCAGATCTACCTCCAAAATCTTCAGCTGAAAAATCGAAGGTAAAGGAAGTATTTCCTCTTACCTCAAAAAAGCCGGTCAGTATTGTTCCCGTTTTTGGGCTTGCTGAATTACCTCTCCAAACAAAGGTATCTGTGATGGTACCTGAAACAGTTTCCCATCCTTCTGGTAATTCGGTTGTTATTTCAACAAAGTCTTTTGGATAGGTAAATTCAAGCAACTTTAATCCTCCCTGGTCACTTCCGGTTAATGTAAATCGAAACCTTGAAGTATTATATAAATTTACCTGCAGGTTCTCCAGGTTTTCACTGTCGGTGAAAGTTCTGTTGAAGCCATCTCCTTCGATCTTAAAGGTTATCTCCGGAGGTGTTGAATCGGTTTCTGGGATTCGGGTGGCACATGAGGCCAGGTTTACGGCCAGAAATAGCAGCATTAAATGTTTTAAATTCATAATATTTTAGATTTGGTTTAAATCTAAAATACTGAAAATAAACATATTACATTCTTAGAAAAGTCAAATTAATCGAATCAGTCTTTTTCTAAAATTCGTAAATAAGGAGCTCATTGTCGTCTCCCTTTACCACCATTTCAAGCTTAGAATCAAGGTCAGAATTGGCAATATCTACCTGGGAGGTTCCATAGACTGGGAAGCCTTCCAAAAGTTCTGCTTTATCATTAAATATATAAACTTTCTGAGTCTGGGTGTCGGTAATTGAAATCAGGGTTCTGTTTTTTACGCTGAATAATTGAGGATCCATATATAGCCCAAAATCCAGATCTACTTTTTTATCATTTATCACCAGTTGGTTCTCGTTTAAATAAACCAGGTTAGTCCTGTCTGCAATTATCCTGTTATTTTCTGCCAGGCCAAGGTCTGATGAAGAAACGGATCCATTCTGAGAGATCTTGATCAGCGCATTCTTTGGATTGGTAGACACAAAGCTATTTTGATATCCGTACCAATCATTTTCAGAGAATTCGATGTTCTTTTTTACCGGAACCCTGATCTTTCCCTGCCTGCTTAAAATATTCAGTTTTCCTGACTTTTCGGCGACTAGAATGTAATCCTTGTTGCCTAATCTTATATGTTTTGGAGATTTTATAACCTCGGTGCCTGCTTTTTCATAATCGAATCCTTTGATGGCTTTTCCTTTAGGACCTACCATATAAACTCTTTTATTCTGGGTTAGCACAAACCTGTAGGTTCGGTTATTATCATAATCAAAAACAGATAAGGGTTGGGTTAATGGCTGGTTGAACCTGATAGGAAAGCCTTTTACCTTTTTTCCATTTCGGTCTAAAACTTCCATATTGTAACCGGTAGAGAAGGCTAATTGCTGATTCCCGTTTTTGAATAGGTCAACCTGGTAAATATCGCTTGTGATCTGGCTGTCCAGATTCTTTTTCCAGAAAATATTTCCCTTATTCGAAATTAGGTAAATATCATTGTTTTCATCCTGGACAGCGATATCCATTTGATCTGTTCTGTGATTCTTAAAAAAGAAAGGTTTCGAGGTAACAGGAGCATCTAGTTTAAAAGATGCAACCTGTTTAGCTCCGTTGCTCATTGCAGCTTCCTTTGAATTCGATAGGACAGTATGCAAATGGGCAAAGTCATCTTCAATAATTATCTGCAATGCGCCTAAACTGTTTTTATTGTATTTAAAACCATTGCCAGACTCTTTTGAGTAGCTGGCAGAATTTACAACAATAAGCATCGAAGATTCCGAAGACAGGGAAGACATCAGTTCAGTGAAATACGACTTGTTGGCTAGTGTATCTGAATTTTGAACTGCAGTTACAATGCTTTTTAAAACTTCAACTTCAGAAGAAAAAATCACAAAATGATCTTGAATAAGATAATATTGTCCGTTTTCAACATCCAGAATTTTATCAAAAGCACTTTTAAAAGGAATTTTATCATTTAGTTCCAGAATGGAAGATCCTCTGAAAGACTCAATTTCTTCACCAAGTCCTGCCAGGGCGTCTTTTGCCATTTCAATATCAGTTGTATTTAATGCGAGCGCACTTCCGTTAGGTACCACTATAGAAG
>CBDTXN010000236.1:0-3619 GCA_965364455.1 uncultured Flavobacteriaceae bacterium | reverse complement strand
CCAAAAGGTGTTCCCAATGATGGGATTTTCGAAATACTTATCTTCAAAAAATTAAGTTTGGGTGAGATCTTAAAAACCATTCGTAATGAATCTGATTTTGATAGCGATTTTGTTGAAATCGTACCCGCGAAGAAAGCTAAAATAACCTGTAAAAAACCGGTGTCATTCCAAATTGACGGAGAGTATATTGGAAAAGAAACAGAGATAGAAATTAAAGTTCTTCCTCAAAAATTGAGAATTGCAGTACCTTAAGAAATATACTATTCAACCGGGAGAAACACTTCAGCTTTCCAGTTAAGGTGATCACTGTCGATTTTAGGGTTATCATGATAAATTTCCAATGGCCAGCCCTTAGCTTCATAGCCTCTCTCTTTTGCCATAAAAATAAGGTCGAACCAACTAACATGTGACAAACGGTAATTACCATTAAACACTAGTTTCAAGGCTTTTTGAGAAGGATATTCCTTTATTTGAACCTTGCCCGTCTGTTCCAAAAGATCAATGTTCTCCACCGGAAAACAAAAATCAAAATCGATCAGATCTTTTTCTCTATTCCAATTAGTCACTTTCAAAAAGGGTAATCCACTAAGCCTAGTCTTATTTTTCAGAATATAATTCTCCAAAACCGAGATGGTCCTCATCATTTCTGAGGCTTTTCCCGTAAGTGCAATATTTCTGGAAGTACTGCAAATACAATCCATTTCAGGAGTTTTAACCATAGAATCTATAGGAGTAATTTTATACTGGCTTTGATGATCTTTAAGTTGCCTTCTGAAGTTTAGCACCTGTTCTTTTAAACTGTCTATATAACTGCTACTTTGAAATGGATTTACAATATTTAAGCGATTTGCCAGCTTATTCTTTTGCGACAAAACATTAAGGGTGACTGAGGTCGCACTATCGTTCATCTTTTCTAATTCCCAGTTTAGCTCGAGTGAGTTGGAACTATCTAATTTTATTTTCTGGGTAAGCGAGTTAAAATCCTTCCTGTCTACAACCTCAATATCTCCTGAATTTTCAAGAGCATTTAATTGTTTCCATTCAGACAATTCGTAGGATACTGCACCAGGCCCATATTTCGCAGTAGTTTCGAACTGATAGTCGTACTTCTTAATAAAGAGGTACCAACCTAAGCCGGCTATAACAAGCACCAGGATTGCAATTACAATTTTCTTCATGATCAATTTGAAGCCAGGCTTTGAGTATCAGCAGTTAATTTTAAATTCTCTACAACATATTGTCCAAGATCTCTACCCTGCTTTAGACCTACCTCAATGGCTGCTCTATAATGAATACCCCCAAATAACCTGCTGTTTGCTGCTTCTCTTGAAGCTTCATTGAAAGAATTGAAAGTTCTTACAGGTAAGCCATAATTTACCTCCGTATCATCCTCAAAGCTGAAATTATCACCAAAAATATCAGTTAATACCACAGCCGCTGCACCAGAAACAACTGAATGTCCGCTGGTATATTCAGGAAACGGTGGAGTTTGTAAAACCGGTGTCCAGTTTTCATCGATATACTTATTAATCAAAGTTTCAGGTCTAACAAGGCTGCTTCGGTATTTTTCATCCCAACAGCTAATAAACCCGTCTGCCATGGCAATAGAGGTCCTGGTATAGGCATATACCGTTTTATTGAAGTCTGCATTTGATTTTCTACAGGCGATCTTCGTAATTCCAATCCAGTGACCACCTGGCGTGATCTTCTTAGTTGCAAACATCAGATGTCCTTTCTGGGTTGAGACGTAGGGATTACAATCCCAGAATTTAGCGATCTGGAGTTTTTCATTCTTTTCGCTATCTCCTATGGAATCCATGTCTTTTTTCACTTTATAGACCTCCATCAATTCGGAATAAAACCGGGAATCTGGTTCCATTGAAAATTCAGGAGGTGGAGAAGGTTTAAACTGGCCTGCTGAATCTATAACAAAAGGCCTGATCTTCATCCAATGTGGCTCGATCCCATCCATATAAGAAGGCGGAGTGGGCTGCCACCTGCTTTCATCATCAGTATACAACGAAAACTTGGGCATAGTACGGGTTTCGGCATAATTATCATGCTTCATCCAGGCTTTGATATGATCAGCCACCTGAATACCGTATTCCTTAGATTTAGAAAAACTTTCCTGATTTGTATTCTTCCAGTTCTGGTAGATGCTATCCCTGAATTTTTCTATCCTCTCTTCTGAAAAGATCAAACTTTTTCCTATTTCATAAAAAGCAACAATGGAAGAAACCCGAAGGTTCAATCCAGTAGTATCTTTTGGTGCGGGTACCGGAGTAAGTTCATTTACCTGTCCCACCAGACTTTTATATTCTGTATTACCGGCCTGTAATGCCTCATATGCGGCAATATTCGAATAGGCATAGATCCTACTGGCCACGGGTGGTGAAAAAATATCGTGCACCTGGATCTCGGTAAGTTTATCTATGGCCGTATGGTAATCATCGGTAGAAACGACAATTGGCTCCTTCTTTCCGCAAGAACTGAAAAGTAAAACCAGTATAAGTATTGTAGATAATTTATTTAAAACCTTCATTTATTCTCCTCAAATTTATAAATGACCGGTTCGGCATCATTCAATAGCCCGATCAAATATTTCGTTTTATTAACCTTTAACTCAATAAGCTTATTTAAAGCCTTTCCAGTGAAATCTATTCCAGTTTCCATCTCTACAATCATTCCTTCTCTGGATTGGATAACAGCACCCGGAAATGCTCCGTAAGCGCCATGATATGGTGTAACACCAAAATAGTTTCCTCCCAGAACGGCCACCTCGCCATTCTTCTGGAATTCTTTGAGTACTAATATAGTATTTATAGGAGCAAATTGTAAATTTTTGTTAAAAGGAATGAAATTAAGTTTACCCTTATCATTTCTCAGGTAACCTGATTCTGTAGTAGTAATTTCTCTAATAGTCAATTTATTCAGTTCTTCCCCAAATATCTCTTCAATATTTTTCCCGGCGAATTTCTTATAATTCGGGAATTTTTTCTTTAAAAAGTTCATTTGGCCAACAAGTTCATCAAGACCTGCGAAGGTGTAATATTCTCCATTGACATTACGGGCAAGAATAGTTTCGGTATCACCATTCTGGTCTATATCTCCGTAATACATTCTTAGTGGAGCCTTTTCCGAAGCCTTGAATTTTGAATTTAATCCCCAGTTACCAAGTAGGTAATCATCATCTCCATCGTTATCGATATCAAAAGGCTCTATGGTTTGCCATAATCCAGTTAATAGGTTTAATTCATCGTCATTGGAAAGGCTAAGTTTATTTCCATTATTTTTAAAGATCTTTGGTGACATCCATTCCCCTACCAGGATCAATTCAGGAAGACCATCTTGATCAATATCATCCCAAACAGCGTCTGTTATCATCCCGGCATTTTCGATTTCATGATTTTGAACCAACTGGAATTTTCCATCGACATTTTTCAGTAAAAATGATTCCGGTATTTTTCCAAAATCACCGGCAACTGCTCGTCCTCCAACGAAAATATCCAGATCTCCATCATTATCCATATCGCCTGAAGCTATAACCCCGGCATCAGAATAATATTCAGGTAATTCAGGCGTTTTCCAGGAACCGCTTATATTAGTCCAATATTTATCT
>CBDTXN010000235.1:0-3627 GCA_965364455.1 uncultured Flavobacteriaceae bacterium | reverse complement strand
CGAAAATGTGGGAGGTACTTCAGAAACGCCTTTAACTAAGGCTCAGCTGGAATCTAATATCTGGTTGGTTGAATATCTTAAAAAGAAATACGATATAGATTACCTTATTGGGCATTTTGAATATACCTTGTTCGAAGATCATGAGCTTTGGCTGGAGGTCGATGAAAGTTACCGTACTCAGAAGACAGATCCCGGAAAACAATTCATGGCAGAGGTTAGAGAAGCAGTAAAAGATCTTAATTTTAAGCCGATACCAGAAAAAATAAATAAATGAAAACGAAAATTATAATTGGGCTACTATTTTTTATCTCACTATCCAATGTCCGGAAGACTAAAGCGCAAAGTCTTGAATTTGCTCAGGAACTTGGTGAGTCTTACAGTCAATTCAAAAATGATGTTATTAAGGATAGGAGATTCAAGCATGCAGATATATTATCCATTATTGAAAAGTATAAGGATAAACCTGAATTTAAGGTCAATAAAGTAGGGGAGTCTATAGAAGGTCGTAGTCTTAATCTAATAAGTTTTGGTGACGGCGAAATAGATGTTTTTCTCTGGTCCCAGATGCATGGAGATGAATCCACGGCTACCATGGCTATCTTCGATATTCTAAATTTCTTTGAATCTGATGAGTTTCAAGATGAAAAAAGCATGATGCTCCATAACCTGAAAATTCATTTTCTACCTATGTTGAATCCAGATGGAGCTGAAAAATTCACTCGCCGTAATACCCTGGGGATTGATATTAATAGGGATGCTTTAAGACTTCAGTCGCCTGAAGCAAAAACTTTAAAAAGGATCAGGGATAGCCTTGATGCCGACTTTGGTTTCAATTTGCATGATCAGAGCAAATATTATAATGCAGAGAGAACCGAAAAACCGGCTACGATCTCGTTTCTAGCTCCGGCATACAATTATGAAAAGGAAATTAATGAAGTAAGGGCTAATGCAATGAAGGTTATCATTCAGATGAATAAAGTCTTGCAAAAATTTGCTCCTGGTCAGGTGGGTAGGTATAATGACGATTTTGAACCCAGAGCCTTTGGCGATAATATTCAAAAGTGGGGGACAAGTACAATTCTTATTGAATCCGGTGGTTATCCCGACGATCCGGAAAAACAGGAAATTCGAAAATTGAACTTTGTGAGTATATTGGGCGCCCTTCATTCCATTGCTTCTGGAAGTTATAACTCTATAGATATTTCGCTATATGAAAATATTCCCAATAACGACCGGATGTTATTCGACCTTAAATTATCCGGATTAAGTTATGAGTTAAATGGAAAAAATTATATTCTGGATCTTGGAATTAACAGGTCTGAAAATGATCTTGACGGAAATTCTCAGTATTATAATACGGGGAAGGTTGTAGACCAGGGTGATCTTTCTACTAGCTATGGATACAAGGAGATCGATGCTTCGGGTATGCAAATAAAATTCGGAAAAGTTTATCCTGAAAAAATTTCTACTCTTGAAGAACTTTCCGCACTTGAACCGAAGAAATTATTAAAAGAAGGCTATGCTTTTATTGTGGTAGATGATTCTATGTTGCAGGAAAGTTATTCCGAATTTCCACTGAATTTAGTTTCCGAAAATTTCACGAATGATGAGGTTTTAAAGCCGGGATTACAAGCAAATTTTTTCATTTATAAAAATGGTGAGGTGGAATATGCCGTGATCAATGGATTTATATCAGATCTCGACAACCCCAGAGAAGAAATTAAAAACAGTCTGATTTTGAAATAAGTGTCAGCGTCTTAATCAGATTGACATATTCTCTCCAGAAGTTCAAGTTTGCTTATCTTTGCAGGCTATGATTTCAGAAGAGACAAAAGAGCTGGTGGATAGAGGGATTATGCTTCCTTTAATGGAAGAATTCTATACTATTCAGGGAGAAGGATTTCACAAAGGGACTGCTGCCTATTTTATCAGGATAGGTGGTTGCGATGTGGGTTGTCATTGGTGTGATGTTAAGGAAAGTTGGGATGCTGAAGTTCATCCTCCTACACATATTGGTCAGATCGTTGAAAATGCTACAAAGTATAGTAAAACCATTGTAATCACAGGAGGAGAGCCACTTACTTGGGATATGACCGAACTTACGGGAAACCTGAAAAAGCAGGGTTGTGATATTCATATTGAAACTTCAGGAGCTTACGATCTTACGGGTACCTGGGACTGGATCTGTCTTTCACCAAAAAAAATAAAATTGCCTAAGCCCGAAATTTATCCATTGGCTAATGAACTTAAAGTGATCGTCTTTAATAAGCATGATCTTAAGTTTGCCGAAGAACAGGCGGCAATGGTTAGTGACGATTGCATTCTATATTTGCAGCCGGAATGGAGTAACCGGGAAAAAATGATCCCTATGATCGTTGATTATGTGATGGAAAATCCTAAATGGAAAGTTTCACTGCAGACTCATAAATATCTCAATATCCCATAAAAAAACGCCCTTTAAGGGCGCTTTTTAATTTATGTTCACTAATACTTATTCTGCATTTTTAAAAGGTACTTTTACATAACTGTTATCCCAGCCAATTAAAAGATCTGCTCCATTGCTGGCTTCCTGAAATGCCATTGAAAGTGATTCGATGGTATTGGGTGCCTGCCTCACTGGTACAGTGATCCTGACTTTATCTTCTTTTTCAGAATATTCATAAGCGCCCCATGTATTGGTTTTGTTGTTCAGGATAACCGTCCATTCTTTTTCTCCCGGAATGGTATACAAAGTATATGTTCCAGCGTCTATTACTTTATTGTCAATTTCCATATCCTGGTATAAGGTTAACTCGGTAGCCTCGTTTGCTCCGGTTCGCCATATTTCCCCATAAGGAATAAGTTTACCAAAAATTTCCCGGTCTCTTTTCTGCGGGCGACTGTAAATAACCCTTGCTACAGCCACATCGTCATTACTGTACATAGCCTGATCCATTGGGCTGGCATCCATTTTTGAGAATTTCAATTCTTCCTTCGAAAAATTGACTTTATCATCATCCTGTGCATTTATCGGATTGGAAAAAAATAAACAGATTACGCTGAATCCTCCTATTATAAGCCTTTTCATAACTTTTAAATGTTGATTTATAATTTTCAATAAAGATAATTGAAGCATATTGTCACGTTTGTTAAAAAATAATAAAGTTGCTGTTAAAATTTACAGCTATTTACTAATGAAAGAAATCAGACTGGATATTACAAAAATCCTTTAGGATTGAGCTGAATATTGAATATTTTGTTTAAAAAATAAACCGATTTAGGATTTAGTGTTTTATAAAGAGAAGTGTAAACGCATATTTGTATTGTAATTAAAAACAAAATAAGTCATGTGTGGAATTTTAGCAGTTATCGGAAAAGACATTGAAGCGGCAAAAATTAGCAGCCTATCTAAAAGAATGTCTCACAGAGGTCCCGATGAAAGCGGATTAAAAATTACTGAAAAAGGACATGTGCTTTCGCACGAGCGTCTTTCAATTGTAGATCTTACTACAGGAATTCAGCCTATCCAGGGAACCGGATCGGCATGGATGATCCATAACGGGGAGATCTATAACCACATGGCTCTTAGAAATAATGAACTTAAAGATCACTCTTTTAGAACCACAGGAGATTCAGAGGGCATTGTGC
>CBDTXN010000234.1:0-3630 GCA_965364455.1 uncultured Flavobacteriaceae bacterium | reverse complement strand
ATTCCTATCAACAATCGTATGGGGACACCATATGTTCGTATCTGGTATGAACCCGTTCCTTGGATCGGTATTTACCTTTACAACATTATTGATCGCGATTCCATCGGCAGTAAAAGCATTTAACTATATCACCACCTTATGGAAAGGTAACTTACAGATGAACCCGGGAATGTTATTCTCGATTGGTCTTGTATCTACCTTCATTACGGGTGGGCTTACAGGTATTATCCTTGGGGATTCTACCCTGGATATTAACGTTCACGATACTTACTTCGTGGTGGCTCACTTCCACCTTGTAATGGGTATCTCTGCACTTTACGGACTATTCGCCGGTGTGTATCACTGGTTCCCTAAAATGTTCGGTAGAATGATGAATAAGAACCTTGGTTATGTTCACTTCTGGGTAACAGCAGTTGGAGCCTATGGAGTGTTCTTCCCGATGCACTTTATTGGTATCGCAGGTCTACCAAGACGTTATTATACAAACACCAATTTCCCATACTTCGATGATTATGCAGATGTGAACGTGATTATCACGGTTGCAGCGATCATTACAGCTTTGGTTCAGTTGGTATTCTTATATAACTTTTTCAGTTCAATTTTCTTCGGAAAGAAAGCTGTTCAAAACCCTTGGAAATCGAATACTTTAGAATGGACTACTCCGGTAGAACACATTCACGGAAACTGGCCTGGTAAGATTCCACCAGTATACCGTTGGGCTTACGATTATTCCAAGACTGGTGAAGATGGAGAATACGTAATTCAAGGTCAGGATTTCGTTCCTCAAACCGTTCCCTTGCAAAAGGATGAAGAGGAGCTTAATCATTAAGCAAGACCTGAACATATAAGATTTTTGAAAAGCCTTTTCCAAACCGGAAGAGGCTTTTTTAATTATCTTTGGTTTCGGATTTAGGCTTAAACCCTGGCCAATATTTCTTATATTAATCCGGATAACAAATTTTATGATGAACGAAAACCTCGATGCAAGCGGAGAAAATTTTTCCGCTGAAGAATTTGATATTGAAAGAGCATTAAGACCCCTGAGTTTTGACGATTTCGCCGGGCAGGAACAGGTGCTGGAAAATCTTCAGGTGTTCGTTCAGGCAGCGAATTTGAGGGGAGAGGCATTAGATCATACTTTGTTTCATGGTCCTCCCGGTTTAGGAAAAACTACCCTGGCTCATATTCTTGCCAATGAACTTAATGTTGGTTTAAAGATCACTTCCGGTCCTGTATTGGATAAACCGGGTGACCTGGCAGGCTTGCTTACTAATCTTGAGGAACGAGATATTTTATTTATTGACGAGATCCACCGGTTAAGTCCTATTGTGGAAGAATATCTTTATTCTGCCATGGAAGATTACCGTATTGATATTATGATCGAGACCGGGCCAAACGCCAGGACGGTTCAAATCAATTTAAACCCGTTTACACTTATTGGAGCAACTACAAGATCGGGATTACTTACAGCTCCTATGAGGGCAAGATTTGGGATTTCCAGCAGGCTTCAGTATTATTCCACCGAATTACTTTCGGGTATCGTTGAGCGAAGTTCAGATATCCTGAATGTGCCTATAACCAATAATGCTGCTATAGAGATAGCTGGTAGGAGTAGGGGGACTCCAAGGATCGCTAATGCCTTATTGAGGAGAGTTCGTGATTTCGCCCAGATAAAGGGGAATGGTAAGATAGATATCGAAATTGCCAAATTTGGGCTGAAGGCTCTGAATGTGGATGCACATGGTCTGGATGAAATGGATAATAAGATCCTTGCAACCATTATTGATAAATTCAAAGGAGGGCCTGTAGGTATTACTACCCTGGCTACTGCAGTAAGTGAAAGTGCCGAAACTATTGAAGAGGTCTATGAGCCTTTCCTGATTCAGCAGGGATTTATCTATAGAACCCCAAGAGGCCGGGAAGTAACAGAGCATGCCTATAAACATCTTGGCCGGATAAAAGGAAGCACACAAGGCGGACTGTTTTAATTAAAAATTTATGACCGATTCAGGTAAAATACCCGAAGTTTCACTTTTAAAATTCCTGAAACATTCAGCCAATATTCTAAAAAATCCGTTGCCTTTTCATCATGATAATTTTCAGGAAAAGGGAGACACTTTCAGACTTAATATCGGATTCAATAAATCGGTGATCTTTTCACGAGATGCCGGATTGGTGGAATATGTCCTTCAAAAGAATCAGAAGAACTATGTGAAATCTGAGATCCAGACCAAAGATCTGGTTAAATACGTAGGTGAAGGTCTGCTCACATCAGAAGGTGAGCATTGGAAGAAACAGCGAAAATTAATACAACCGGCATTTCATAAGAAGCAACTGGCTAATTTGCTGGATTCAATAAGACAGGCCATCCTTACAGAATATAAGAGAATTTCTCCTGGAAAAGAGATCGATATTTTTCCAATTTACAATGATCTTGCATTTCAAACGGTGGTGAAATCTTTATTCAGCAGTGCTGCGAACCAGGAAGAGATCAACAGGCTGCAGTATATAACTGAAGAGACTCAGAAGATGCTGGTCAAAGAACTGAGACAACCTTATTTGGGCTGGTGGTTCAAAGCAAGTGGAAAAATAGATAGCTATCTTGAATTAACGGCTGAGGCCAGAACCATCCTGAAAAAGATGGTGCAGGAGAGAAGAGATTCTCAAGAGCGTTATGATGACCTTTTGGATATGCTACTGGAGGCAAAATACGATGACGGAAATTTTATGGATGAGGAACAACTCATTGATGAAATACTTATACTTTTTACTGCAGGGCATGAAACGACATCGAACTCCCTGACCTTTACAGCACAATTGCTGGCATTAAACCCTGAATGGCAGGAGAAGATTTATCAGGAGATTTCAGGATTAAAGGATCTGGATCTAATGAGTTTTGTAACTAAGGCGAAACTTACCCAGCAGGTGATCGAGGAGTCTATGCGTTTATACCCTCCGGCATATTTTATAGACCGGGTGAATCTGGAAGCAGATGACTTTGAAGGGCTGCATTTTGAACCCGGATCAAATTTGTTATTCTCACTTCACGAAGTTCACAGGCATCCCGATCTCTGGGAAGATCCAGATGATTTTAAACCAGAAAGATTTGCCGAAGGAGGAAGGAAATATTCTTCACAATATTTTCCATTTGGGGCTGGTCCCAGGAAATGTATAGGAAATAACTTCGCCATGTTCGAGATGATCATTGCGGTTACCGAATTGGTAAGTCAGTATAAATTGAAGGCAGTTTCAAAGGATATCGATATTAAACCTTTGATCACCTTAAAACCTAAAAATGCGGTGCTAAAATTTCAAAAGAGGTAAAAAACTTTGGTTTTTACTCGATTCATTATTTAGTGGTTTTCCCTTAGAGCTTTTAGCTCATAAAGGAGTTAATATTATAATACTTCCCTCCAGGATTTTTTATAATAAAGATCTTCCACTATCTACCTACCTGATTATTCTTTACATGTATTTAGGTACGCAAATTGGCGTAATCTATTCTTGTGCCGCCTAAGTATTTTTATTGCCACCTAAGTTTCTTATCCATTAAATCAAAAGAAAGCTATCAAAGTCAAAGAATATAAATCAACTAAATATAATTATTATGAAAACAATTCGAGTAATTAC
>CBDTXN010000233.1:0-3635 GCA_965364455.1 uncultured Flavobacteriaceae bacterium | reverse complement strand
ACACCGGGGAATCAGAGCATTTTGACATTGACCCTTATAAAAAGACCTGTTTAATTAATGGTTATGACGATATAGACTTTTTGACCAGTAAACTGGAAGCCATTAAAAATTTTGAACAGAAAAGAAGCGAAAAAAAGACCGTACCACAAGAAACCTATTAATCCGAAAAAGAATGAAATTTAATATAGCTGTACTTCCCGGTGACGGGATAGGTCCTGAAATAACACAGCAGTCAGTCAAAGTGCTGAAAGCTGTTGCCGATAGATTTGATCATGAGTTCACATTTGAAGAAGCTGTAGTGGGAGCTGCTGCAATCGATCAATTGGGGGATCCTTTGCCAGGTACCACACTCGAACTATGTAAGAAATCTGACGCTGTGTTATTTGGTGCCATCGGAGATCCAAAATATGATAATGATCCTTCGGCAAAAGTAAGACCGGAACAGGGACTTCTTAAACTTAGAAAAGAGCTTGGCCTTTTTGCTAACATCAGGCCAGTTAGGGCCTATGAAAGCTTAGTACATCAATCCCCACTGAAGAGGGAGAGCATTGAAGGTGTAGACATGGTAATTTACAGGGAATTAACCGGTGGAATCTACTTTGGAGAAAAAAGTACAGCAGAAGACGGAAAAAGTGCATCAGACCTTTGTACATATTCTGTGGAAGAAATTGAGCGAGTAGCACATCTTGCTTTTAAAGCTGCTGAGGACCGGAGAAAAAAACTAACCCTGGTGGATAAAGCAAATGTCCTGGAAACTTCACGTTTATGGCGTAAAACGGTGACTGAGATCGCTAAGGAATATCCCGGTGTAAAAGTCGATTATTTGTTCGTAGATAATGCTGCTATGCAAATGATCTTAAACCCTAAACAATTTGACGTTATACTTACAGAGAATATGTTTGGGGATATTATTTCAGATGAAGCGAGTGTAATTGGAGGTAGCATTGGTTTGTTGGAATCTGCATCGGTTGGAACTGAAAATGCTCTTTTTGAACCTATACATGGCTCCTATCCTCAGGCGGCAGGCCAGGGAATTGCTAATCCATTGGCTTCGGTACTTTCCGCAGCGATGATGCTGGATCATTTAGGTTTGAAAGAAGAAGCGAAAACAGTAAGAATGGCCGTTGAATTAAGTATTAAATTGAACGTTTGTACTATCGACATTAACAAGGACAATCACTATTCTACTGAAAGAGTTGGAGATTTCCTTGAAAGCGTTATTAGCGATACTGAAGGTCATATAGTAAATGATGAAAATTTAAACCTTGGTCAGATGACCATTATTTAAGACATAGATAAGTGTATGTTTGAGTAAAAACCTCCTGAGAAAATTGATTGTCAGGAGGTTTTTATTTTAAATCTGTTGTAATTTCCTTTTGATCAGATTCAACGAGAGATTGTCTTTACTTCCTGAATGAGAGTGTTTCATGCCTTCAGTTGCCTCATAAGTCCTATCCTGAACCTGCCCCCCTATTATTTTATAGGCATCCCTGAAGGACTTTCCGTCAATAACCAGTTCGTTAATACTATCTACAGTAAACAAGTATTTGTATTTTTCATCTTTCAGGTCTACTTCTTTTACTTTGATCTGAGCTATGGAATGTGTAAAAACATCCAGAATCTCCTTCATATTTTCCACGGCATAAATGCTGTTTTCCTTAATAAGCTGAAAATCCCTGTGGTAACCACTAGGCAAATTATTTGTAATAAGGATCATTTCATTGGAAATAGCCTGAAGTTTATTGCATTTACCTCTCACCAATTCAAAAACGTCAGGATTTTTTTTATGCGGCATAATGCTAGAGCCAGTGGTTAGCTCATCAGGGAAAGTGATAAAGTCAAAATTCTGACTCATATAAAGGCAGATATCCATGGCAAACCTTGAAAGTGTGTTTGCAAGTGAGGCTATGTTGGAGGTCACTGTTCTTTCACATTTTCCTCTGCTCATTTGCGCAGCCACCACATTAAATTTCTGAGTTGAAAAGCCAAGTTCCTGAGTTGTGAATTCCCTGTCTATAGGGAAAGAAGAACCGTATCCTGCAGCAGAACCAAGAGGATTCTGATCTACGATCTTTAATCCAGCTTCCAGGAGATAGAGATCATCAATTAGTAATTCAGCGTATGCCGAAAACCATAAACCAAAAGAAGACGGCATGGCCACCTGAAGATGTGTATATCCAGGAAGTAATTTTCCCTTGTGTTCTTCTGCAAGTTCTAGAAGTACATCAATCAGTTCTTTAGTTTTTCCAGAAATCTGCTGAATATTTTCTTTAAAATATAATTGTTGTGCCACCAGAACCTGGTCATTTCTGGAACGAGCGGTATGGATCTTTTTTCCGGTATCACCCAGTTTTTTGGTCAATTCAAATTCGATCTTGGAATGAACATCTTCAAATTCCTCTTCGATATGAAATTCGCCATTTTCAAGCTGAACTTTTAATCTTTCCAATTCTAAAACCAATGCTTCAACCTCATCCCCTTTTAGAATTCCAACCTTCCCAAGCATCTTCGCATGTGCTTTTGAAGCCTGAATATCATATTCTGCCAGGTGCATATCCAGTTCGCGGTCATTACCAACGGTGAATTTCTCAATCTTTTTATCTATTGAAATACCTTTATCCCAGAGTTTCATAATCTATCTATTTTTAATCACCTCGAGCGAAGTCGAGAAGTCTTTTATCTCTTGTCATTCCGAAGGAGTTTGCGACTGAGGAATCTCAGATTTCTCACTACGTTCGAAATGACCTCTAAAGTTAATAGTTGTTTATTCTATTTTCGTCAAGCTGAACTTGTTTCAGCTTCTCTTAATATCCTGAATCTCCCTAAGCTTAGGGACAGCTTGACGTTATTTCTTACTGTTTTATGGAGTCAGCCGCACTTCGACAAGCTCAGTGCAACAAATCCAAAAATCTTATTGCTTTAAAGCCTTTTCAAGCAATTTTATATATTTTTCAATTCCTTCCTCGATCTCATGCACATAAATAAATTCATCGGCTGAATGAGACCTTGTTGAATCACCAGGACCCAGTTTTACTGAAGGACAACTTAACATAGCCTGGTCTGAAAGGGTTGGCGAACCATAAGTTTCCATATCCAGTTCGATTCCGGCTTTTATCAATTCATGATCTAACGGAATTGAAGAGGAATTCAATCGTAAGCTCCTGGCATTTATCTCATCTACCGGCGCCTTTTCTTTCAGGATCTTTTCAATTTCCTTATTACTGTATTTATCATTTACCCGAACATCTATCACCAAATGGGTCTTTGCCGGGACTACATTATGCTGACTCCCCGCATTGATCTGGGTAACGGTAACTTTCACCTCTCCCAGGGTTTCAGAAACTTCCTCAAGTTTGAAATTTTCGAACCATTCCAGGACCTTAGCAGTCTTGTAAATAGAATTATCTGTATTTGGATGGGCGGCATGAGAAGGAGTACCTTTCACCACCGCGTCAAAAACTATCAATCCTTTTTCTGCCACGGCAAGGTTCATCAGCGTAGGTTCTCCTACGATTGCCACATCAATTTTCGGAACTTCCGGAATCAAAGCAGCAATTCCATTTTCACCATTAATCTCTTCTTCAGCAGTTCCGGCCCCCAGAATATTATGGGATAAATTCTCTTCGGAATATAAA
>CBDTXN010000232.1:0-3648 GCA_965364455.1 uncultured Flavobacteriaceae bacterium | reverse complement strand
TACCTTTTCAGGCTCATCCCAATCTACGGTTTCTGGTCTACCAGTTTTAACACCGCAGACACCACATGCGCGAGTACCCCCCTTTCCTCCACTCATGAATGTTGCAGTTCCTTCTCCCCAGCATTCACCCATATTAGGGCAACTACCAGAGGTGCAGATAGTATGAAGATCATACTTATCTACCAGGCTCCTTAATTCGGTATATTTCTTACCGGTAGGAAGTTTAACTCGCAGCCATTTTGGTTTTGGCTTTCTTTCTGTTTTGGATTTTACGGGCGCAACGTCTGTATTCATAGCAAAAATCTGAGGTTCAAAGATACAATTTTAAGCTGAACTGCATAAATTAGACTCGGTAGGATTTAAAACCTTACTTAAGAGTTTCGGGTCTCAATTATTTCTGCCAGTAACTTTTTTGCCCTGAGAAGTTTAACTTTAATATTATTCATTGGCTCATCCAGCTCGCTAGCTATTTCTTTATAGGATTTTTCCTGGAAGAATCTAAGGTTTATTACCTGTTGGTAATGAGGTTTTAATTGTTTTATGTCTGAAAGCAATTGCTCTAGATTTTGCTCTTTTATAAGTTTATCTTCCACGCCCGGGGTCTCATCAGCAATTTCGTAAACTCGTTGCTCGTCTTGCATGGTTGTTCGGGATCTAATGGATGCCTTCTTTTTTCTGATCTGGTCTATATGTATGTTCTTGGAAATTGCAATAAGCCAGGTAGTGAAAGAATGCTTTTCATTAAAGGTATCTATCTTATTAAAGGCTTTTGAGAAGGTTTGAATGGTGATATCTTCAGATTCATATTCGTTCCTTGTTTTCTTTAACTGAAAGCCGTAGACATCGTTCCAGTATCTGTCCAGTAGATAATTAAAAGCATACTGACTGCCATTTTTAGCCTCTTTGATCTTCTCAAGAAGGTGGTCTGGATTTACTTCCAATGCTTAGGTTTTGAGATGAGGTTAGAGATAAAGATAGCTAATTGTACCAATATTAAAAAAAGATCGAAAAAAGGAAATAACCAAACCACATCTTTTTCCTTTAATTTTTTTCCTGCTTTAATGTAAACGATAGCTTCAATGATAAGTTTAACTAAAAGTATGCTCAGGGCAATTTTTGGATAGATCTGAAATGCCAGAAGTGTCGCCAGAAGGATCCAGAACAGGATCCTGAAAATGTAGAACGAACCAAGAAGTACTTTATGTTTTGTTTTATAATGCCCTGCGACCGAAGCATGTCTTCTTTTCTGATGAAACCAGTCTGAAAAGCTGTTCTTGGGAACGCTCCTGGTAATAGAATCAGGGTGGAAACAAATTGAAGTATTTTCTGAAGTTGAAGCTTCATTTACAAAAAGATCATCATCACCAGATCTTAGATGTAAATGATTGGCAAAACCTTTCATCTCGTAGAATTTTGAAGACGTGTAGGCCAGATTTCTGCCCACGCCCATATATGGAGAACCTAGTTTTGCATATGAGAAATACTGTATTGCGGTTAACAGTGTTTCAAAACGAATTATTTTGTTTAAAAGGGAGCCCGATTTAGAGAAATAACCGCCGTAGCCAAGAACGATAGAATTTCCAGGCTGGAAGTTTCTTGACATCTCCATGATCCAGTTTTTTGATTGCGGGGCACAATCAGCATCGGTAAATAAGAGGTGGTCATGATTTGCTTTTTTTATACCTAGAGTAAGAGCGTACTTTTTATTAGCCCAGAAAGCCTCGTTATTCTGAACATTGACAAGTTTAATTCTTGGATCGATCTTTTGAAATTCTTCTATTACCTCCAGAGTATTATCTGTAGATGCGTCATTAATAACTATAACTTCAAAATTTGGGTAATCCTGGTCAAGTACTGCGGGAAGAAAATTTCTTAAGTTCTCCTCTTCGTTTTTAGCGCAAATAATTACCGAAACCGGTACTTGAGGATGCATTTTATTTTTTATGCCCGAGGCGGCAAATGAGAAAAATGAGAAAAAATAGAGTAGATTGACTAAGCTTATAAGGATAAATAAAACCAGTAAAATTGTTCCCATTCAGTTTAACTAGTCTTAGCAGTTTCTGAACAATTTTCTATTTCATCTGGAAGCTTACCACAAAAACTGCATGGTTCTCCAGATTTATTAAGGTAAGGATTTTGGCTGGCGCAAGTTCCGGCAAATTTACCGTCCTTCTTTGCCCAGATCTTAATAGCTATTCCGGCAAATGCCAGTCCCAGTAATATGATGCTTATTATTAATAGTTTCATAGCGTGGTGATTCTGTTGCAAAAATAACAATAAAAAATGCAACAGAAAATATCCTTTCTCATTAATAAAGCCTTTACACTATTTAACTAAATTTTAATCGAATATAGCACTGTAACTGTCTTTTGCGTAATACCTTGCCATATTAATCACGAAAAAACTGCAATTATGAAATTTAAAATGTTATTTATGGTTCTTGCTTTATTTGCGATGGTTTTAACCTCGTGTGAAGACACCAAGAAAAAAGAGCAGGAAAAAGCCGAAAAGGAACGAATGGAACAAATGGAAGCCGAAAAACAGGCTGAAATGGAAGCCGAAAAAGAGAAAATGGAAATGGAATCCAACAGTATTGCAGCAAAAGCAATGGCTACGGATACCTTAAGTACTTTAGTAAGTGCATTAAAATCTGCTGAATTAGCAGAAATGTTTAAAACTGAAGAAGGTCCATTTACTGTTTTCGCTCCTCACAATGGTGCATTCAATAATGTAGATAGTGCTACTTTAGAATCCCTGATGAAAGAGGAGAATAAAGACCAGTTAGCTGGAGTTCTTAAATATCACGTAGTTTCAGGTGAGGTTACTTCCCAGAAACTAGTGCAATTGATCCAGGAAAATGACGGAAAATACGATATAAGTACCGTAGGTGGAGGAACTATTGTTGCTTCTTTGGACGGTGAAAGCGTTATTTTAACTGATGAAAATGGAAATAAAGCTACTGTTGTTCAGGCAGACGTAGACGCTTCTAACGGAGTTGTGCACGTAATTGATGCCGTAGTAATGAAAAAGTCTTAAAATACTTTTGAGATAAATTGAAAAAGGGAAATGATAATTCATTTCCCTTTTTTTATATAATATTCACTTCAGCTTCGAGTTCAATATCAAATTGGGACTTGATCTTGCGCTGGATCTTTTTTGCGAGTAAGAGAATTTCATTTCCCGTAGCTTCTCCATAATTTACAAGCACCAGTGCCTGATCTTTATGTACGCCTGCATCGCCATTTCTGTGTCCTTTAAAACCGGCTTTATCTATTAACCAGCCGGCAGGAACCTTAATTTCATTATCAGATACCTTATAAGAGGGTATCTCAGGAAATTCAGCTTTAAGATCTTCAAAATGTTCCCTTTCGATAATAGGATTTTTAAAGAAACTTCCGCTATTCCCAATTTCTTTGGGATTCGGGAGTTTTGAATTCCTTATTGAAATTACCGCATTTGAAATATCCTGAATAGTGGGGAATGCGATACCTTCTTTCTCCAGCTGAGATCCAATGGCTCCATATTCTGTATGTAGCTTATGATCTTTTTTAGTTAACCTGAATCTTACAGAAGTAATGATATACTGACCTTTTAGGCGATTCTTAAAAATGGAATTCCTGTAATCAAACTGGCAATCTTCCAGCTCGA
>CBDTXN010000231.1:0-3680 GCA_965364455.1 uncultured Flavobacteriaceae bacterium | reverse complement strand
GGTAAGAGAAGCCTTAAAAGAACATTCTGGAGCCCTGGAAGAAGGAAAAGCAGATGTGCTTGGTATTTACATGATTACAAAATTATATGATAAAGGAAAACTGGAGGATGCCAAATTAATGGATTATTATGTGACTTTCCTGGCGAGCATCTTCCGTTCAGTAAGGTTTGGAGCTTCAAGTGCACATGGAAAGGCAAATATGGTTCGTTTTAATTATTTTAATGATATGGGAGCCTTTACACAAAATGAGGAAGGAATGTATAAAGTTGATATGAAAAAATTCAGGGAAGCTATAGATTCATTATCAAATGATATTCTTGTGCTGCAGGGTGATGGAGATTATGAAGGTACCGGTAAATTGCTAAATGAAACCGGCCAGATCGATAATGACCTGCAGATGTCTCTAGATAGGTTATCTGAAAAGAACATTCCAGTAGATATTGTTTTCAAACAGGGTACAGATATCCTTGGATTATAAACTATAAAACCACGGCTACTTGTACTTGGACTAGTGGCCGTGGTTTTTAAATAAAATTCATTTGCACTGGCTAAAGGCATTCAAGCCCCATTATTATCATCAATCAATTTAGTAGCTTTAATTTCTTCCTGCTTTTTAGCTCCCAGGATTTTAGCATCGAAATACACTCCATTGCAATGCATATCTGCTAGAACAAAATTTTCTGATATTTTCTTTCCTGCATTTTCCATTTTTATTTTAAAGATAAGAATTTTGTTTAGCTTTTAAGTTAATTGGTTAAACATTTATAACACAATTAACTATCTCCCCTTCATAATACTAATTCAGAATGAAACAGAATATCCCATTAGTTAGCTTCTAAAGCTATATTTTTTAGCACTTTTGCAGAAAATTAGTTACTAGTTTGACCTTCAAACCCAAAGAAATATTCAGTAAACTACCGGTTATAGTATTTGCCGTATTACATTTCGTGTTTTTAATTGCCGCAATTTTCGAAAATTATTACTATCCTTTACGGGTCCTCATACTCATGGCAATAACCTTGCTTCTATCCTTTTTTTATATCAGAATTTTAAAAATCAAATCTTCTATATTTAAAAAGACAGACCTGCTTATAGTTCTTTTTACTGCCTTGGGCGCAGTAGCTACCTATGGATTAAATATAGAAACTGGAATTGGAACAGTGCTGGCCGCAGGGATTATAGGCCTAACAAGCTCCTTTTTACCTTTTCTAAATCGAAGCTCAGAAATTCTAAGGGAGCTACCGGTCGCAATATATTGCGGGGCCTTTGCTGGAATGACATCACCCCTTATTGCCAACGGATATTATTTCATTCTTGCCTCTGGAATACTTAGTGGTATTATTCTGATATCCACCAAATCAACTCTTCAGGGATATGGTGGTAAACTGGGAACCATTGCCTTCGGCGGAGTTTCAATGGTATCATTCATTCTGTTTTTACTTTTCTAATATGGAACTAGCGATCATTTTAATCTCAGGGATCATAGGAGCTTTGCTAACCTTTTACCTTAATAATCGATTGCAGCTTGGTGGTGTAATGGCGTCGGCAGGAGTTTCAGTGGTGGCAGCAGGATTTTTCTATATCTTTCCAGATATTCTTAATGAATATCTCAAGACCAATATTCCGATTGTAATTATGGGCGCTTCCTTTATTGGCATGGCTACCTCAAGGGTCATAAGACAACATTGGGTTATTGGTGTTTCAGGATTTATTTTTTCCGTGATCTTCCTTTTTACCGGTTCTTTCTTTGACGGATTTGGTGGCAGCCTTGGCACTACCGCAGCTATCTCTTTAATATGTGTTTTTGCGCTCAGAAAGTTAATAGTAAGTCTCTCTTTAGATAAAGCATAAATAACTGATAATCAGTATAAAATAATAAAAATACCCACTGCAGGGTATTACAAACCTGTAATTAATCGTTTAAGTTTGATAAAGATTAATTCCTGAAGAAATGAAGAGGTTATTATATAGTGTTTTCATAATCACATTTTTCTACGTACCGGTTAAAGCTCAGTCCTATATAGGTCCTACGATAGATAATTATAGTGGGATTCATGGAATAATCCTGAATCCCGCAGAAGTAACAGATTCCAGGATGAGGACAGATGTAAATATCTTTTCGGTAAGTACTTTCGCCGGAAGTGATTATTTTGCGATCAGTTTCGACGATCTTACCAGTGATGATGGTTTCACCTTTGAAGACAATGTGGAGAAACATCCGTTGAATAATAACCAGTTCTTCTTCAATGCCGATATCCTGGGACCTTCTTTTATGTTCAATCTTTCGCCAAAACATAGTCTCGGCTTCACCTCGCGAGTGAGAGCTTTTCTTAACCTCAACAACATTAACGGGGAATTATATCAAAACATTTCTGAAGATTTTAATACTGATGAAAACTTCAATTTCAATATGCAGGATTTTACCGGAACCACCCACGTTTGGGGTGAAGTTGGAGTTACCTATGGAAGAATTCTTTTAGACACCGAACCCCATTTCCTGAAAGGTGGATTAACTTTGAAATATCTCCAGGGAGGCGGATCAGCATTTACCGGCACTCCGTCCCTGGCTGGCCAGTATGATGCCATAAACGAGATCATCACCACGTCTGGATCCCTTAATTATGGGGCAACGATGGATTTTGATGGAGAAGAATTAGAATTTGAAGCCTCCGGTTCAGGTTTTGGAGCAGATATAGGGTTCACTTATGAATTTCGAAATTCACCCGGATTGGACACACTTTCGAAAAAGGATAATAAATACAAATTTAAAATTGGTGTATCCCTTACCGATATTGGAAAAGTATCCTATGATGACACCGAGGTAACCAATTATGACCTGAATAACACGGCTTCCACAGCAGATATTGAAGATAAAAGTCTGGAAGAGTTCCTGGATGAAAATTATCCTGGAGATCAGCGATTTTTAAATAGTAAGATAAACCTACCAACAGCTTTGCATTTCATCGTAGATTATAATATCCTGAAAAAGTTTTACGTGAGCTTAAACGGGTCCTTTTCCATGGTTGGTAATAACAAAGAACAAGCTAACCGAGTAATTAATACGCTTACTGCTACTCCAAGACTTGAAACCAGGTTATTCAGTCTTTATCTCCCGTTAAGCATTCGCCAGTATGATGGATTCGCTGCCGGCGCCGGATTTAGGTTTGGACCTGTTACAGTTGGTTCTGCATCGGCCATTACCACCCTTTTATCAGATTCCAGCAGAACTGCTGATGTTTATGTAGGGTTGAAGGTTCCTATTTATCAGTAAAATAATTCTCCTTTAATTTTCGATTCTAATACAAAAAATCAGCGTGACGGATGCTTTCGTTTATTCTTTGATCACATGCTTTAAAACTTCCCATACATTTTCGGCCAGGATCTCATGACCTTCTGCGGTAGGATGGATTCCATCCTGCTGATTCAATTCCGGATCACCGGCTACACCTTCAAGTAAAAAAGGGATCAGGTAAACATCATTTTTTTCAGCTAGCTCGGGAAAAATGTTTCTGAACTCCGTAGTATAATCCTGTCCCATATTTGGAGGGATCTGCATTCCGGCGATAATTATCTCGATATCCGCATTTTCTTTCCTTACAAAATCTATGATCTCCTGAAGATTATTCCGAGTTTCCTCCAGTTGAATTCCGCGTAAACCATCATTAGCTCCAAGCTCGAGT
>CBDTXN010000230.1:0-3754 GCA_965364455.1 uncultured Flavobacteriaceae bacterium | reverse complement strand
AACTGAGATCGCAGGTGACCGATTAAAAATTTACAAAAATGATCAAGACGATAATATTTGATTTTGGCGATGTCTTTATCAACCTCGATAAAGAAGCAACCAACAGGAAACTAAAGGAAATGAACATTGAAGATCTTCCTGAATCTATTTCAGCGAAGAACAGGGAATATGAGCAGGGTTTTGTGACTTCAGATGAAATTTCTGAACATTATCGTACTCATTTCCCTCAGCTCCAAAAACAGGACTTTATTGATTCCTGGAATTCAATATTACTGGAGTTCCCAGAATATAGGTTCAAATTCATCCAGAAGCTTTCTGAAAAGAGGGATTATCAACTCATCCTGTTAAGTAATACGAACGAAAATCACATTGAATATATTAAGGAAAATGTGCCCTTCTTCGAGGATTTCAAAGATTGTTTTGATGCTTTTTACCTGTCCCATGAAATAGGGATGCGTAAACCAAATCCTGATATCTTCGAATATGTACTCAAACAGCATCACATCAGGCCTGAAAACAGTCTTTTTATAGATGACACTGCCGAAAATGTTGCTACAGCTTCCAGACTGGGTTTCCACACCTGGAATATAGAACCAACCCGTGAAGATATTATCGATCTTTTTACCACTAAAAAAGAGCTGTTTTGATCTACCTGCTTTTAAGCGTTTTATCTTCCACGGTAATTTTCGTGGTGTTCAGACTTTACAAAAAATTTGGAGTTAACACACTGCAAGCCATAGTAATAAACTATTTTATAGCCTGTACCGTTGGTTTTTTCGGATATATCGAAGGTTCAGACTTTTCACGTGTTCCTCAGGAAAGTTGGTTTCCTGGTGCTTTGATGCTGGGAGTACTTTTTATTACAGTATTTAACCTGGCTGCGATCACTACCCAAAAGAGTGGATTATCGGTAGTTGCGGTGGCCACCAAAATGTCTGTAGCCATCCCGGTCTTGTTCGGTATTTTCCTTTACAATGAAAGTACAGGAATATTGAAGATAATAGGAATAATTTTGGCACTGGCTGCGGTTTACCTTACTTCCATAAAATCTAAAGAAGGTATTAGCATTAAATACAAAAACCTGGTTTTCCCCTTACTTGTTTTCCTGGGTAGCGGGATCATAGATACCAGTTTAAAATACCTTGAAACCACTTATGTTTCTGAATCTGATGTAGGTCTGTTCTCTTCAACCATTTTTGCTACAGCAGGAATTATTGGAACGATTATCCTGATCGTGCAGGCTTTCCTGGGAAAATTTGAGATAAGCTTTAGAAATATACTCGGTGGTATCGCTTTAGGGATACCTAATTACTATTCAATATATTTCCTGGTAATGGCTCTACGTAGTGAAGGATTTGACAGCTCCACTATTTTCACCATGAACCATGTTGCTATTGTCACCTTCTCTACTCTCGTTGGAATTCTTTTATTTAAGGAAAAACTTATTACAAAGAACTGGATTGGTTTAGCACTAGCTATTCTTAGTATAATTCTTGTAGCAAACTCTGCGATATGAAAGACACCTACCAAAGCATTACTAAACCATCACCTGAAGTCCTTTTCAAAGACAGGAATTCCAAATTCTTCGGTTATGCTTTCCCAATAAAATCTGAAGAAGAAGCAAATGAACATTTAGAGGAATTAAGAGCAAAACACCACAAGGCAAGGCACTGGTGCTACGCCTGGCAAATTGGTAAGGAGGAATTTCAATACCGGGCCAATGATGACGGTGAACCCTCAAATTCAGCCGGGATGCCTATTTACGGGCAGATCCAATCATTTGATATTACAAACATCCTTATTGTGGTAGTTAGATATTTTGGAGGAGTAAAACTAGGTGTGGGCGGACTTATCAATGCTTATAAGACAGCTGCACAAATGGCCCTGGAAGCTTCTGAAATCATTAAAAGAACTATAGACGAAGTCTTTGTGGTGAAATTTGATTATCCTGAAATGAATAAGGTCATGCAGGTGATAAAGCAAAACAATCTTAATGTAATCGATCAAAAACTTGAGATAGATTGTAAGATTTTTATTGCCGTAAGAAAAAAAGATGCAGAAAGTATCTTTTCAAAATTTGATAATACCTATAAAGTAGAGATTTCTAAATTCGAAAATTAAGCTTCAAGTTTATCTAAAATATACTCTGGACAACGAATAGGTTTCCTCGTTTTTGCATCCATAAAAACCAGAATTGAAGTCGCTGAAGTCACCTTTTCACCACGTTCATTGAAGATCAGGTAATCAAATATAATTTTAACATTTGGTGTTTCACGCAAGCGCGTTTCGATCTTCAAATTCTCATCAAAAGTGATAGGTTTGTGATACTTCAAATTTAATTCGAATACCGGCAACATTATCCCTTCCTCTTCCATACTTTTGTAAGAGACCCCTAAGGAACTTAACCAGTTAATTCGGGCTATTTCAAGGTATTGCGGATAATTTCCGTGATGCACCACGCCCATCTGGTCGGTTTCGGCATATCGGACTTTAACAAAAGTTTCGTGTGATTTCATGTAAAAAAAATAGCCTTTCTGGGAAAGGTTTTTTATATTCAGGCTCGGAAGTAAGTATGCATAAAATTTTCTTAAAATTCAACCCTAAAATGGTTTTTTTTTTACATTTTTTGTTCACATATTTGTTCCGCTCGAGTTGGAGAAACAAGTTATTTCAATCTTCAACGAACAACTTACTACTAACCTAAATTAACGTTTAACAAAGAATGTCAAAAACTGCGCAATCGGTTTGGAATAACTGTCTGTCATTTATTCAGGATAACATTACACCTCAAGCATACAAAACATGGTTTGAACCTATCCAAGCAGTGAAACTAACAGATTGTGCCTTAAGCATACAGGTGCCATCTAAGTTTTTCTACGAGTGGTTGGAAGAACATTATGTTAAGCTTCTAAAGGTTTCACTTACACGTGAACTAGGCGAAAAAGCCAAACTGGTTTATGTGATCAAAATGGAAAACACTTACGGTAACAAATTACCTTTTACCGAAAAAATTCCAAGTACGCAGAGATCACAAATGGCTTCTCAGGAAGTAGATGTCCCTATTAAGAATAAAAGTCCGGAGCTGAAGAATCCTTTTATTATTCCTGGAATTAGGAATGTTAAGATCGAATCTCAGCTAAATCCTAATTACAACTTTGAAAATTTCCTCGAAGGTGAGTCTAACAGGCTCGCAAGATCAGCAGGGCTGGCTGTAGCGAACAAGCCCGGAGGAACCTCTTTTAACCCACTATTAATATTTGGTGGAGTTGGACTTGGAAAAACACACTTAGCACACGCTATAGGTGTTGAAATAAAAGATAAATATCCAGAAAAGACAGTTCTTTATATCTCTGCCGAAAAATTCACCCAGCAGTATATTGAATCTGTAAAGAAAAATAACCGTAACGATTTCATTCATTTTTACCAGATCATTGATGTACTGGTTGTGGATGACATTCAGTTACTTTCAGGTAAAGCTGGTACTCAGGATGTGTTTTTCCACATCTTTAATCATCTTCACCAGAATGGAAAACAGGTAATTCTTACCAGTGATAAGGCACCGGTAGATATGCAAGACATCGAACAGCGCTTGCTATCAAGATTTAAATGGGGTCTTTCTGCTGAACTTCAGCATCCAGATTTTGAAACCCGTGTTTCTATTATCAAGAATAAACTTTATCGTGATGGTGTTGAAATGCCCGAAGATATTGTTGAATTCCTTGCTAATAATATTAAAACGAACATTAGAGAACTG
>CBDTXN010000229.1:0-3765 GCA_965364455.1 uncultured Flavobacteriaceae bacterium | reverse complement strand
TCAGATGAAAAAGGAGTTTGAAGATTTTCAACACATACTTAAAAACACTCAAAATCTAATAAACAGTTGTTCGGTGAAATTCGATTTCGGAAAAGGGCAAAACCGAAACTTGCAAATAGCCGGAAATAGTGAGCAGGAAGACAAAGAAAAGATTATCAGGCTATGCTACGAGAAACTGCCGGAAAGATACCCGGAACAAACAGAGAAAGTCCTCCAGAGAATGAAAAAGGAACTTGATACCATCATAAATCTTGGTTTTGTTTCCTATTTTTTGATCAACCTGGACATCGTGAATTATGCCCGTTCACAGAAATACCCCTTTATCGGCCGGGGTAGCGGAGCAAATTCTATCGTTGCCTATATTCTGGGCATCACTAATGTAGATCCTATTGAACTGGATCTATATTTTGAACGTTTTATAAACCCAAACCGAAGTTCTCCGCCCGATTTTGACATCGATTTCTCCTGGAAAGATCGTAATGATGTGACCGATTATATTTTCAGAACCTATAAACATACTGCTTTAATGGGTACTTATGTAACCTTTAAGAGTAGAGCAGTTGTTAGAGAACTTGGAAAAGTCTTTGGCCTCCCAAAGGAAAATATCGACAAGCTATCTGCAGGTTTTTACAATTATAAAGAACTGGATCACCTCGAGAAACTTGTTTTAAGATACAGCAGACTGATCGATGGTTTTCCTAATTATCTGAGTGTTCATTCCGGCGGAATTTTAATTCTGAATGATTCAGTTTTCAACTACGCTGCAACCTTTCTACCTCCCAAAGGTTTTCAAACCATCCAGATAGACATGAATATCGCTGAAGATGCAGGCATTCATAAATTTGATATTCTGGCCCAACGGGGACTCTCCAAGATTACCGATGCGATAGAAATAATAAAACAGAATCAGCCGGATGCGGAAATTAAGGATATAGAAAATGTACAGGTATTTAAGAAAGACCACGCCATTAATGATCTTTTAAAAACAGGAGATTGCATGGGCGTTTTTTATGTAGAATCACCAGCAATGCGCGGACTACTCACCAAACTCCAAACCGATAATTATATGAACCTGGTCGCGGCAAGTTCAGTAATAAGACCCGGGGTTTCCAGCGCAGGTATGAAAGAGGAATTTATCCGGCGGCATCGCAATCCAGAACTTAGAAAAAATGCCCACCCGGTAATGCTTGAGATCATGGATGAAACTTATGGTGTGATGGTATATCAGGAAGATGTAATGAAGGTGGCCCATATGTTTGCGGGTCTGGACCTGGACGATGCAGATGTACTTCGCCGGGGAATGAGCGGCAAGAAAACTTCTAAAGGTCAAATGGAGAAAATTGAGGAGACTTTCCGGAAGAATTGTAAAGATCGTGGATACAGCGAGGCGATCACCAATGAGGTCTGGGAACAGATATCTTCTTTTGCGGGTTACGCCTTCCCTAAGGGGCATTCAGCTTCGTATGCGGTAGAGAGCTACCAGAGTTTGTATCTTAAAAAATATTTTCCACTGGAATTCATGGTGGCGGCGATCAATAATGGAGGTGGTTTTTATGACCTGCAAACCTATATCCAGGAGATAAGGAAATGCGGAGGCAGGATCCATGCTCCGTGCATCAACAAAAGCGATCATCCCAACACGATTTACGGAAAAGATATTTACCTCGGCTTTGGATATATCAAAGAGCTGGAAGCAAAAACGATTCAACAGATCCTGGAGAACCGTCAGTTTTTTGGCCCTTTTAAGTCCCTGGACGATTTTATAGATCGCATTTATATTTCTATTGAACAGATAAGCCTTTTACTTAAGATCAATGCCTTCAGATTTACAGGTATAGATAAGCATGAGCTACTGTGGAAAGCATATTTCAAACTGAATAAATCAAAGCCCAAGAGTAATCAGGCGTTATTGTTCAAACCTCAGCACCGCGATTTTGAACTCCCGGAATTTGAATTTTCAAAAATCATAGAGGCTTATGACCAGATGGAACTACTGGGATTTCCACTATGCAGTCACTTTGATCTTCTAAAAGAACCTATTGAAAACACGGTCACAGCGAAAGAACTCAAAAATCATATTGGTAAGGAGATAGAGATCTACGGTAATCTTGTGAATTCCAGAAAAACCGGAACTTCCAATGGCAAGTACATGTATTTTGGCACTTTCTACGATGTGAACGGAGGTATTTTCGACGTGGTCATTTTTCCGCAGGTAGCCGTGAAATATCCGCTTAGAAGCAGAGGTATCTATAAATGCTTTGGAAAAGTGATGTGCGACCTCGGTTATATTTCACTGGAGATAAAATGGATCTATAGACAAACCACCCAAACAGACCCAAGACTGGTGGAAACAGGATTTAAGGCTGGGATTCAGAATTAACAGAATACTTCTTAGCGATCGCATCTACACAATTGATACCATCTATCGCGGCAGAAATAATACCACCCGCATATCCTGCTCCTTCACCGCAAGGATAAAGCCCTTTAACTTCTAAATGTTCAAGAGTTTCAGGATTCCGGGGAATCAAAACCGGAGAGGATGTCCTGCTTTCCGGGGCATGTAAAACAGCCTCATTTGTATAATAACCTTTCAGCTTTTTGCCGAACTGTACGAAAGCTTTTCTCAACCTTCGGGCAATAAGATCTGGTAAAACCTTATTCAGGTCCACACTTACAATTCCGGGTTGATAGCTAGTCTTCGGGAAATCTTTCGAAATCTTACCTTCAACAAAATCTTTCATCCGTTGTGCCGGAACCTGTTGAGTTTTCCCGGCAGCTTCCCAGCAATTTTTTTCTACTAATTTCTGGAAGTCCAGACAAACAAAAGGATCGTCTGGGCTATAATCTGGCAAATCTGAAGGCTGTACACTAACCACGATTCCAGAATTGGAATAAGGATTATTCCTCTTACTCGGGCTCCATCCATTGGTCACCACTTCTTCCTGATCTGTAGCACATGGTGCGATAATACCGCCAGGACACATACAGAAAGAATATACTCCCATCCCATCTACCTGCTCTACCAAACTATAAGACGCAGGAGGTAAATATGGGTTTTCATCTTCCCCGTGATACTGAATATGATCTATAAGTTTTTGTTGATGTTCTATACGGACACCCAGAGCAAAGGGTTTAGCCTCTATTTTAATATTTTTCTCATGGAGGAGATAAAAAATATCCCGTGCCGAATGTCCTGTTGCCAGAATCACTTCATCAAAGGACAGCCATTTTTCTGCATTGATCTCGATGGAATCTATGCGATCTCCCTTTAATTTAATATTGGTAAGTTTGGAATTAAAATGCACTTCTCCA
The DNA here is from genome assembly GCA_965364455.1 of uncultured Flavobacteriaceae bacterium. GTDB lineage: Bacteria > Bacteroidota > Bacteroidia > Flavobacteriales > Flavobacteriaceae > Christiangramia. The sequence goes on along the minus strand of CBDTXN010000229.1, from coordinate 453 downwards.
CCTGCCTCGATAACTGCCTCCCGCATGGCAGTAATGATCTTTGGTAGTTTATTGGTCCCGATGTGTGGATGCGCATCTACCAGGATATCAGGATCGGCACCAAATTCTACGAACCATTCCAGGGCTTTAAGTACGTTACCCCGTTTTTTAGAGCGGGTATATAATTTCCCATCAGAATAGGTTCCCGCACCACCTTCCCCAAAACAATAATTAGATTCAGGATTTACAATTTGTTCTTTATTGATCTTTGCGAGGTCATGTCTTCGTGCCCTTACATCCTTTCCGCGTTCGAAAATTATGGGCTTGAGACCTGCTTCAACTGCACGAAGGGCTGCATATAAACCTGCAGGACCTGCACCGATAATGGCAATTTCCCTGGCTTCAGAAACATTTTGAGGTACATAGGCTGGAATTTTGATCTTCTCTTCCCCGTGTTTCCATATTTCTACCTGC
>CBDTXN010000228.1:0-3829 GCA_965364455.1 uncultured Flavobacteriaceae bacterium | reverse complement strand
GGCATCGGTAAAACCTACAGATTCCGGAAGGTAGCTTAGAATTATAATGAAAGCGAAAATCATCCCGGTTAGGATGACCGCCATTTGTTGTTTATGAGTAACACTCACAGCTTTTGTACCACCGGAAACGGTATATATTATAACCAGGACACCAATAATAATGGTTAAATAGGTGAGATTCCAGCCAAGAACAGCTGAAAGTACTATAGCAGGTGCAAAAATGGTGATACCTGCTGCCAGGCCTCTTTGTACCAGGAATAAAATAGCCGTTAAGGTCCTGGTCTTTCTGTCGAATCTAGATTCAAGGTATTCATAAGCGGTATACACTTTAAGCCTATGATAAATAGGAATAAACACCATACAAATGATCACCATGGCAATTGGTAGCCCAAAATAGAATTGAACGAATCCCATCCCGTCATGAAAAGCCTGGCCGGGGGTGGAAAGGAAGGTGATCGCACTTGCCTGCGTGGCCATTACAGATAAACCAATAGTCCACCATTTAGCATTTTTTCCACCACCAATATAATCTTCTACACTTTTACTACCGCGGGATTTATAAACTCCATACCAAACGATAAAGGCAATGGTTCCAGTGAGAATGATCCAGTCTATTAATTGCATATCAGGCGAAAAAATTCATTATTAGATAAAACGCCAGGATATAGATTGCGTTCGCGATAAGGACCAGGGTATAACTTTTTTTCCAGTGATATGATTCCGGTTTCTCCATTATTTACCAATTGAGATTAGGTTAGCAAATAGTCTGAAAGCTCCGGGAACAGCCTCAGGGAATTGCCTGAAAAAGCTAATTCCGGTATAGATATAATAACCTTTACCGTATTTAGCTACCAGCAAACTTCCAGTTTTAGGAGTTTCTCCCTTATCGTTCATGCTTAACAACGGCGTGAAATTTTCATCCCATCTGTCAGGAAAATATAAACCACGTTCCTGAACCCAATTTTCAAAATCTTCATTTGTAAGCTTGTTAGGTTCATTCAGCACAGGATGATCTGGCGCAAGGAAAGTAACTTCTGCATTTTCGTTGGTCACACGGTCCCTTGATAATTTCAGATCGAAAGGGGAGAGGTTATTCACTACCAATCCTCGATTAGTGTTGTATTGTACGATCATGGTCCCGCCATTCTTAACATATTCATGCAGAACTTGCTGCTTGTATTTTAGCTCATCTCGCACATTATAAGCGCGAATTCCCAGTACGACAGCATCAAATTTTTCCAGGGTTGCACCCGAGATTTCCGAAGGCGATATCTTAGTAACGGTATAGCCTATCTGTTCCAGGCTTTCAGGAACTACGTCCCCTGCACCTTCAATATATGCGATATTTTCACCCTTTTTGGTGATATTCAATTTTACAAGTTTCAGGCTGGCTGTTTTGATCAAGTTCAGATCTGGAATATGTTCATAGTTTATTTCAACCAGACTTTGATTATATACCTTTCCATTTATGGTCGCTTCAGGTTTAAGCATAGTTTCACTCTGACCGGCAGGCGGAGGTACCATAAATTTCAGGTTTTCGGTTCCACCAGACTGGGCAATAGAAAATTCGGCCTTTATAGGTTCAATTTTCCAGCCATTTCCTGCTTTCAAATTTATTTCTCCTGCTATCCCAGGTCTTTTTGAGGTAACCTGAATTCCAATTTCTCTGGGTTCAACATCATTAAAGATCAATACATCCTCTGTAAACTTTAAGTCTACGGGAGGCACAATCTCAAAATTCTTGTAGGTCTCCCCATAGACGTTATCATTATACTTATAGACTACAGGCTTTTCAAAAGTAACCTGTGTCCCATTAAAGTTTACAATAAAGGTGGCTTTTGTATTTAAAGGAGTTTCAGGCAGGCCTCTCAGTTTTTGTTGCTTTACCGTATACATTCCCATGTTTCCTTCTTCTTCCAACCAATAGGGACTTGTATAATCGGCTGAAGCGGGTATTCTAAATGTCATATTACTATTCCATTCCTTATTATTCTCCAAATTTACATTCGGTTCTAAAACGGAATTATTCGGAGTCAACTCCACTCTTGTTAATAGAATATTTTCGTCACTTCTATTGATGGCTTCCAGTCTAACCTGCAGTTCTTCTGAAGGAGTGATCGCTGGTTTTTCAGCAACAGCTTCCAGATATAATCCGGAACAGGCATAAATAATATCTTTGATCTCTCTGGTCTTTATTTCTTTCCAGTGACCGTCATCAAGATTTTGGATCAATTTATAAGCCTCTACTAACTGGGGTAAACTTTTAGAAGGATCTTCAAAATCAAAATTCCCTTGAACTTCGGTTAGAATTTTTCCTATGGGTCCTCCATCCTTTATTCGGTTCCAGCTTGTATCAATGCCTTCAAAAATATTCGATCCATTTTCAGGAAGATCTCCTTTAAGTAATTCCAGGTATTCCAATTGCTCTCCACGGCTACCGGTACTTCCAAATCCTTGTGAGCGATGCTGACTACGACTTAAGGAAGCAATCTCAGTGTTTGATTTACCTTTCGACGGAAAATAAGTGCCAATATCAAAATTCAAAAAGTTAGACTTATCTGCTGCTTGAAAAGCTTCGTCACCACCGTAGAACCACGGCGAAGTATTAAAGAAAAGACGTTCCGGTTGAAAAGGCTTTACTATGTTAAGTTGGTCTTCATATGCATTTTCAGAACCTGCAAGATCAAAAGCTTCAACGCTCAGGATAGCTGAAGAAGTGTGGTGGCCATGAGTAGAACCCGGAGTACGATGATCAAATCTATTAATAATAACGTCTGGTCTGAATTTTCTAATGATCCAGACTACATCACTTAAAACTTTATCCTTATTCCAGATCTCCAAAGTTTCTGAAGGAGCTTTTGAATATCCAAAGTCATTAGCCCTGGTAAAGAATTGCTCTCCACCATCTATCCTCCTCGCAGCAAGTAATTCCTGGGTTCTTATAAGACCTAATTGCTCTCTTAGTTCTGGGCCTATTAGGTTTTGACCTCCGTCACCCCTGGTTAGTGACAGGTAAGCTGTTCTGGCATTCTTTTCATTTGAAAAGTATGAGATAAGCCTGGTATTCTCATCATCTGGATGAGCAGCAATATATAGAACTGAACCTAAAAAGTTCAGTTTTTTAATTTGATCGTAGATCTCTAAAGAACTCCATTTTTCAGGTGCTTGCGCATTGCTAACGGAAAAACTAAGCAGAAGCAGGGCAAAAACTAATTTTCGCATGGAATAAAGGGTTTTGCCAAATATAAAAACTTTCAATTCTTCCATGTGCAAATTTTAGGTCGTTTTATTATTTAGAGGGCATCTTTACCTTCATCAGTTCTGCCGTGGATTTCTATAAGTGAGACCGCTTTCTGAAGAATTAGGTTGTTGGGATAAGTTATCAATTCTCCTTCAGAGGTTCTTAAATGTAAATGAAAGGCCTTAATATCCTCAATTTCGGCTTCTATAGGCAAATCTTTATCGTGAATTTTAATGGTGTCTCCGATCTTATAAGGGAATGAAAAGAACATTATTATTCCAGAGGTTATATTGCTAAGGATAGACCAGATGGCAAATAGGGCGACCCCAATAATTGCAAAAACCGAAGAAAAGATCAATGACAATTCAGCCAGTCCCACACCCCAGGCGAAGGAAAGTAAAAACGCAGCGATCAAAATAATAAGAATATTGATGTATTTAAACATTAGTCTGGTTCGGGTAATGTTTATTTCACTTCGTTTACCAACCTTATTTGCGGCTTTTTTTAAAACGAATTGAATGACCGTAAGAATGATAAGTACCGCCAATGAGTACACGAGCTCTTCGCGATATTGAATAAGTATTTCGT
>CBDTXN010000227.1:0-3971 GCA_965364455.1 uncultured Flavobacteriaceae bacterium | reverse complement strand
AAAAAAAAGCCGGGAGGGCATCAGCTTTAATAGGAAGTTTAAAAATGATCCGGGGAGCTTGGACTTCCTTTATTGTAAGCTTATTCCCGGGCTCAAGTACAGTTCCGTTAGCTATAACCGTTCTTGCCTGTCTATTTTTCAGTTTTCTTCTTTTATTCAGATTTTCGAAAAAAGAAAAACAAAATCTAAGGCTAAGTAAGGCCTAGACTTTTTTATTACCTGACTTAATCCTATTTTTAAAGAAAAAATTGAATTTCCGATTTCTTGCCCTTGTAATACCTTTAATGTTTTTTGCCAACCAGATAATTGGTCAGGAAACATATACTTTAAACGGCGTAATTACCGATGCTTCCAGTAACGAAACCTTAATTGGTGTTAACCTGATCATACCCGCGGCTAGTACGGGAGTGGTTACGAATTATTACGGATATTACTCTATTAAATTACCTGAAGGAGAATATGAGATCGAGATCTCCTACCTGGGTTATCAAAGTATTCAGCAAACTATCCTGCTTGACTCAAACAAACAACTGGATTTCGAATTATCTCAGTCTTCAGAAAATCTGGATGAAGTAGTTATAACCAGCGATATTGAAGGTTTAAATATTAGAAAGCCTGAAATGAGCGTTAATAAATTATCTATAAGTACCATTCAGAAGTTGCCCGTAGTTTTTGGAGAAGTAGATGTGGTCAAATCTTTATTATTACTTCCAGGTGTATCTAATGCCGGTGAAGGTTCTTCAGGGTTCAATGTAAGGGGTGGCGCCGTTGATCAGAATCTGATCTTACTGGATGAAGCCACAATCTATAACTCCTCGCATTTATTCGGTTTTTTCTCGGTTTTCAACCCAGACGCGATCAAAGACCTTAAATTATACAAAGGTGGTATTCCTTCAAAATATGGAGGAAGAGTTTCTTCGGTTTTGGACATTTATCAGCGTGACGGAAACAGCAAGGAGTTTAAAATGCAGGGTGGAATTGGAGCAATTTCAAGCCGGCTTTTAGCAGAAGGTCCTATTGTAAAAGATAAGGGATCTTTCCTCGTAGCAGGAAGAAGTTCTTATGCGCATTTATTTCTGAAATTAACCGACAATGAAAATTCAGCCTATTTTTATGATCTGAACACCAAATTAAGTTATAACCTGGATAAGCGTAATAAGCTATTGCTTTCAGGATATTTTGGAAGGGATGTTTTTAACATCAGCCAGAACTTTGAAAATACCTATGGAAATGCTGTCCTTAACCTGCGCTGGAATCATATCTTTTCAGATAATATTTTCACAAACCTATCAGTGATCTATAGTGATTACTATTATGGTCTTAACCTGAATTTTGTTGGCTTCAATTGGGATAGCGGAATCAGAAACCTGAATATAAAATACGATTTTAACCACTATATAAATGACAACCTTCAGCTGAAATACGGAGTTCAGAATACTTATTACAGGTTTAATCCGGGAGAGATAGAGCCTATTGATGAAGATTCAGGAATCAACTATTTCAAATTAACCGACAAATACGCATTCGAAAATGCCTTTTATATTTCAGCAGAACATAAATTCAGTGATAAGTTTTCAGCTGAATATGGGCTCCGGTTAAGTAATTTTTTCAGATTAGGTAAGGATAAAGTCAATCTTTATGCGAATACCACTCCGGATGACTATGATCCGGAACGAGATATTTACAGGGAGGCAGATATTTTAGATACTGAAGAAGTCTCAAGAGGTGAGATCATGAAGGCTTATAATAATTTTGAACCTCGCCTTGCCCTGGCATATACTCTAGATGAAAAACAGTCTATTAAGGCCAGTTATAACAGGATGGCGCAGTATCTCCATTTAATTTCGAATACCAGCTCCCCTACTCCCCTGGATGTTTGGGCGCCAAGTGGCTCATTTATAAAACCCCAAATTTTGGATCAGTATGCCATTGGGTATTTCAGAAATATCAACGAAAGTGAATATTCTCTCGAGGTAGAAGGCTTCTATAAACAAATTGATAATCGTTTAGATTATATAGATGGGGCGAATCTTATTGCTAATAACGCTATTGAGAGGATTGTACTGAATGGAGAAGCTCGCGCTTATGGCCTGGAGCTACTTCTGAAAAAAAATAAAGGAAGGTTTACCGGTTGGCTGGGATATACCCTATCAAGGTCTGAGCAACGTACTCCTGGCCGAACAGAAATTGAACCGGGTATAAACAATGGTAATTGGTATAGCACAAATTATGACAAGACACATGATCTCAGTTTTACCGGGAGCTATGAACTGAATAAGAAATGGCAATTCAATGCCAATTTCATATTTCAGACCGGTTTGGCTACCACTTTTCCCAATGCCCAGTATGAATATGAAGGAATAACAATTCCGGTTTATGGGGAGAGAAATGGTGACAGACTACCTTCATATCATCGCCTGGATATCTCTGCTACCTTAAACCCGGGTGTAGGCAAAGACAAAAAGTTTAAATCATCCTGGAATTTTGGAATTTATAATGTTTATAACAGGCAAAATGCCTATTCCATCAGTTTCCGGGAAAACTCAGATACTGGTATGAATGAAGCGGTTAGATTATCACTTTTTGGAATAATTCCTTCGGTTACCTATAATTTTACGTTCTAAATGAAAAAGATCATATTATATATTCCAGTTTTACTTTCATTGATTTTTACATCATGTGAAGAAGTGATTGATGTCGATCTGGAAGAAAGTGAACCAAGACTGGTAATTGAGGCATCGATTCTTTGGTTCAAAGAATCAGACGGCACGGAACAGGTTATTAGAATTACCAGAACAACTCCTTTTTATGAGGAAGAACTTGATCCGGTTGAAGATGCAATTGTAAAGATCACTTCAGAAGATGGTGAAGTTTTTGAGTTTATTCATCAGGGAAATGGAGAGTATTTTAATTTAGATTTCGTTTCTGAACTAAACCACGAATACTATCTTGAAATAGTTTATGAAGAAGAGATTTATACGGCTTCTGAAATCTTGCTACCGGTAACTTCAATTGATTATGTTGAACAAACAGAATCTGGTGGGTTTTCGGGAGAAGATATTGAGATAAAAGCATATTATACAGATCCTGCTGAAACTGAAGATTATTATTTATTCAAATTTCGTAATGAGGATGTATCCCTGGAGTTCTATGAAGATGAATTCACCAATGGAAACCAGATATTTGGATATTATTCAGACGAAGATATAGAAGCAGATGATCTTGTTGAAATTGAGATACAGGGAATATCGCAGGCATATTTCGAGTACCTTTTTATTTTAAGATCTCAAGTAGGATCTAATGATGGAGGTCCATTTGAAACAATGCCCGCTACTGTAAAAGGTAATATTATCAATAAAACCAATCCAGACAACTATCCCTTTGGGTATTTTAGATTATCTGAAGCAGATTCTACATTTTACACAGTACAATAATGAAACATACCAATAAAGAAGTCCTATTTAAAGGTTTGAAATATTTGGCTGGGGCATTACCTCTGGCTTTGATTGGGCCTTCTGTGCTATTTAATGCCTTTAATAATCAGGGGCACCCCTGGTATATCCCAATATTAACTATAGGAATATTAGCTACAATTGGCTCAATATTCCTCATGTTTAAAGGCATCATGACTATAATGAAAGCCGTTTTTGATCAATAAAAGAAGTGTTTCTTTAATATGAATATGGGTAACGCAAGGACTACTTAATAGATACCTGTTTATAAAAGAGTCCTGGACCATCACAAGCCCACCAACTACTTAATAACGTAGTACCATGATCGTCAAGATAAAGATATTCCTTTATATTAATTCCACAATTACCAATAAGACCACTCTCTTCCGAATACTCCAGAAGGTATGCAACACCGTCAGGATTTAATTCAATCTCATAGAAACCAGAAGCAGTTATTTCATCTACCCCTGATATTCTTGTTTTGGAAAAAGAATTATCGCTGTAGAAAATATAGTATTC
>CBDTXN010000226.1:0-4003 GCA_965364455.1 uncultured Flavobacteriaceae bacterium | reverse complement strand
TCTGCAATGACCATAAAATCCAATGGTTTGGTTAATTTCATGGTTTCACCGGTGGTAGGGCTTTCCACCGCTTCACCCCTGGCAAAACGAAAGGCGGTCTCTGGAGTGGAATTGGGTGTTCCGAATAAATAAACATCAAAAGAATTCCCCGTATGCTGGTGGGTATCTCCCCAGTAAACATCTTTTAACGGATTAGACTTGATTTCCTCTGTTTCAGCTACATTAATTTCCGCAATGTCCTGCTGATCTTCTTTTTTTTCATCTCCGCAGCTCCAGAAGAGACAAAGGCTTAATAGTATCCCAGTTGATTTTAAAACATTTTTCATAGTTGGTAGTTTTCTATTTTCACAGAAATTATCTCTTTAAAAAAGTGAACATTAAAATACGAAAAAACTCATATTTTACTCTCTTAAAAAACTGTAATTCATTGTTTTAGCATTTATAATTAACTCTAATAGTGAATAAGTAAATATTAGTCATGAAAATTAGCGGCCAGCAGATGACCAAATCCTTTAAAATTTAACCGAGGATCTCAGGCCCAGAAAAACTGCTGTATCACTGTCTTCGATAATCGGTTTAATTATTTGGACATCAGCACCTATGGAAAACCAAGGGGTCGCCCAATATTGATAAAAGGTCTCTATACCTATTTCATTTCGAAGCGGTATACCCACGGCTTCGGCTCTATCATCTATGATGCCGCTGAGTGAATAATCATAAAAAGCCAATCCCCAGGTATCCTGGGATCGGTTACTGATAAAACTATTACCTCCAAGTCCTAAAAGAAGACTAAAATCTACAGGATTGGGATTCCCATCGGATAAAGCAACCTGCCCAAATATACCCCAGGATTTGTTTTCATCCAGCATTTGCAGTGGGTGATTAAAACTATAACTAGCGTAAAAGCGATTCTTTTTGTCGGTAACCGGAATACCAGTTGGGGGGTTAATATCTCCCAACGAATATAAATTGTCACCATCCTGGGAGCTATAGGCCAAACCAAGGGCATGATTTCCCTCTGAATTACCTATTTTTACTTTCCATCCAGGTGAAACCGACAGTACCACACCTTCATTAAAAGGATTATCTAAACCAGATTCCCCAACCACGCTAACAGGATCATAGACCATAAAAGTCCACTTTAGTTTTTCACCACTAATATTGGCGATGGTTCCAAAAATATAAGGTGGAGTAATTCCTGAAACAGGAGCAGCAAATCCCAAACTCCAGAATGCATCTAATCCTGCCCCACCACTGTAGGTTGTACCCGAAGCCAGATCTATCATATTTATCTTTCCAGCCAGGATTTGATTTCCAGGTTTCCAGCTGTATACCAAGTATACACTACTTATATCAAAACGTTCGCCATCCTCATATCCCGGAAAGGTAATGGCGGTATTCTTAGGTATTAACACCTGTCCTGTTCCAAAAAGAGTATTTCCAAAATTATATTCAGCTTTTGTGACCAGAGTCCAGCGACTTAGTCCTAGGCTTTTAGCATTAAATTTTAAATCTATCTGGGCTTTACCATTAAAAACTGATTTTTTATCCCCAGTGCCTGCCACAAAGTTCTGATTGAAGACAGTAAGCCGGGGATTGATGTATAATCCGTTTGATTCCAGGCTATCTCTGGTTCCATTCCAGTTTCCCAGCAGGTATTTTCTGTCTGCTTTATCTTGAGCCTGAAGATTGAGTCCCATGATGAAGACACAAATCAAGAAAGGAATTCTTATATGTGGTACATTAAACTTCATTCTTTTCGATAAACGCTTTTTCCTCCTTTTATGCTTTCTAGCACCTCAATTGTATGAATTTGCATAGGATCGATCTTCAATGGATTTTTATCCAGGATTACAAAATCGGCTATTTTACCTTCTTTAAAACTACCTTTGGTGTTCTCTTCAAAGTTTTGCTTTGCTCCCCAAATCGTCAAAGATTGAAGGGCTTCATAAGGCGTTATTCTTTGATCGGGACCTATAATTTCACCAGTGCGGGTTACGCGATTTACCGTAGCATCATATACCCGCATCGATTTTGGAAAAATTACGGGTGCATCATGGTGCGAGGTTAAATTTATTCCCGCATCAATCACATCTCTGCAAGGTGAAATGTAGCTGGCCCGTGGTTCTCCTAAGACCGATTCCCTGTGCCAATCACCCCAATAAAAGGTATGTGTGGGAAACAAGGAACAATACATACCTAGTTCCTTGACTTTAGGAATTTGATCTTTGCGCAAGGTTTGACCATGAATAATGGTAGATCGATGGTCTGAATAACTATACTTTGCTTCAGCATTTTCAACAGCCTTTAAATATTGGTCTATTGCGGCATCGCCATTAGTATGACAGATAATTTGCCATTGATTTTTAAAGGCCTGTTCCAAGTATTTCGTTGCTTTCTCATCATCCATGATGGGGAAACCCTTATAGCAACCTTCCTTTCCTGCCGGGTTAACATGATAGCATTCTGTTAACCAGGCCGTCTTACCTTGTGGGGAACCATCTAAGGTAAGTTTCACGCCACCCACACGATAATGATTTTTATAGCTGCGATCTTTAGAATAATAGTTGGTATCCATAGAAAAACCAGGATCGTCTATATCCGGAAATGAGATGATATCGAGATAAAACTTACCCTGGCTGGCCGCATCATTAAAGATCTTCATCTGTTCTGGAGTAGTACGTCCGTCCTGCACGGTTAAATACCCATTACTTGCATATTCATGCTGTGATTTTTCAATACATTTCATATTGAATTCTTTATCACCCTTGCCCAATAAAGGAAACAATACTGCATAAAGCGCTTTTTCTTCTAGGACACCGTTGGGAGTACCATCGGGATTTCTTCTTAAATGACCACCTTCAGGATCTTTGGTGTCTTTGGTATAGCCAACAAGTTCCATGGCTTTGGTGTTGATGACTCCCAGATGTTCGGACTGATGAATTAATATAACTGGAAGTTCGCTGCTTATCTTATCCAGATCGGTAGCCTTAGGATGGTCTTTTTCTGTTAGTTGTGAATCATCATAACCATGCCCGATAATCCAGCCAAACTTGCTGACTATGAACTTTCCATCTTCAGAATTCATCCATTCATTAGTAGCGTCTAAAACACCCTGAACGCTGGCAGCCGGCCCATCGGGTGGCGGTAATAAATTTGCGACAACAGAAGCGAACCCGGTATTATAAAAATGGCCATGGCCATCGATAAATCCGGGAACCATAGTCTTGCCTTGAAGATCGATCTGGTTAGCTTTGGCGTAAGCAGAAACAGCATCAGCTTTGTTGCCAACAAATAGGATCCTACCATTCTGTTCAACCACCGCTTCGGCATAGATAGGCGCGTCACCTTCCATGGTGATAATGTCACCATTAAGATATATTGAAGTAGATGTATTTTCTGTTGGTTGAACCTGGGTCTGGGCTGTATTAAAATGAAGCATGCAGAACACCCACAATAGCCTAAAAAAATTTTTCATAGCCATTAAATTTTGATTAGAAGAAATCCTGACTTGGTTAGAATATTTTAAAATGGAAATTAAGATACAAAATATTTGGTCTAAAAAGTTGAATTTCAGTTTTATATATTTTTTTCAGTACCCAGAATGGTAAAAATTATAAGGTACATCTAGATGGATACGATCAAAGCGAAATCTTATTGAACAATGGCAAAACCGAACGTTAAGAGTTCTTTTATTTTACCGAAACCACTTTGCACGGTATGCGCTATGGCGATTGGAAAGTACTTTTCAGAGACCAGGAAAAATGGTTCAGGTCTCCGCAACCGGAATTATCGACTCCATATGTCATCAACCTTAAACTGGATCCCTTTGAAAGATTCATTGAATCTCGTGGCTATGATGAATGGGCTGAAAACCGAAGCTGGGTTCTGGGACAGGTAGGCGGACACCTTGCCGCATTCCTGGAATCATTTGAAGAATTCCCGCCGAGCCAGGAAAGCTTTTCGGCTCAGCTGGGTGATTTTAATTCTATGATCCAAAAGG
>CBDTXN010000225.1:0-4025 GCA_965364455.1 uncultured Flavobacteriaceae bacterium | reverse complement strand
ATCAAGAACTTCCTGATCTGACACAAAGCAGTAAATTGCCTCACTGTGATTTAAAACATATTCGTAGTCTTCTTCAGAAATCGTAGGATAAATAGGCACGTTCTGCGCACCAAGCTGAAGAATACCAATGTCCATTACATTCCATTCTGTCCTGTTGGATGTTGATATTACTGCAATCTTATCATTAGGTTTTATACCTAATCTTAAAAGTCCCCGGCTTATCGCATTTGCCTGATCTATATATTGTTGAGTGGATAGAGTTTTCCATTCGTCACCATATTTTGTGGCTAGTGCTTTATCTAATGGAAAATTCTCTAACTGATAGTAAGGGAAATCAAAGAGTCTTTTTATATCGTTCATTAAGTTGGACAGTTTAGTAATGTGCTGTGCAAAATAGCAAAAAAGAGGGCTACTTCAAATTGATAATGCAAAAAAGAAGGGATGTTTTTAACATCCCTTTAATTTTATTCATAAAAATATCTGCTTACTGCTTCTTTTCCAGCCATTTTCTGGCATTAATGAATCCTTCCAGCCAGGGAGAAACTTCATCCTTTCTTCCTTTTGGATAATTCGCCCAGTTCCATTGGAAGGTAGAACGTTCCAGGTGAGGCATCATAACCAGGTGTCTACCTGTATCATCTGTTAAAACGGCAGTGTTGAAATGAGAACCATTTGGATTAGCTGGATATCCTTCGTAGCCATATTTACCAACGATATTGTATTTCTCTTCCTCGTAAGGAAAACTGAATTTACCTTCACCATGAGCTGCCCATATTCCAAGTTTAGAACCTGAAAGAGTTGAAAGCATAACAGAATTATTCTCCTGAATTTCTACAGAAGTAAAATTACATTCGAATTTATGTGATTCGTTATGAAGCATTTTTGGCTTTTGCTCATGTTCTGGATTAATTAGTCCTAGCTCAATGAATAGCTGGCAACCATTACATACTCCTAATGATAAAGTGTCTTTTCTGGCAAAGAAATTATCTAATGCTTCTTTTGCTTTTTCATTATATAGGAAAGCTCCGGCCCAACCTTTTGCACTTCCAAGAACGTCTGAATTAGAGAATCCTCCCACGGCCGCTATAAACTGAATATCCTCAAGTGTCTCCCTACCGGTAATAAGATCGGTCATATGAACGTCCTTTACATCAAACCCAGCAAGGTACATGGCTCTGGCCATCTCGCGTTCAGAATTAGATCCTTTTTCGCGAATAATCGCAGCCTTTATTTTTGGTTTCGAAGTGTCTAGCTCTGGCAATTTACCTGTGAAATGATCAGGGAACCTAAATTCCAGAGGCTGTTCTTTATAGTTATGATAACGTTCCGTTGCCTTATCGATCCCGCTTTGCTGTTCATCAAGCAGGAAAGAAGTTTTATACCAGGTATCTCTTAATTCCGAAATATTGAAACTTAGATTGGCTCCTGTACTCTTTATTTTTAATTCATTGCTTGCAGTGACCTTTCCAATATTGAAAAATTCAATTCCTTTATCGTTCAGGTATTCTTCAACTGATTCGTCTTTTGCTTGAAATACGATTCCGCAGTTCTCATTGAAAAGTAACTTTATGATATCATTTTCATTTAAAGCGGAAAGATTTAGATCTGCTCCCAGTTGAGTATCTGCAAAGCACATTTCTAGAAGGGTTGTGATAAGTCCGCCAGAAGCCACATCATGGCCAGCAAGGATAAGATCTTTTTTTATCAAATCCTGAATAGCATTAAATGCTTCAGCGAATTTTTTATCATTTTTTATGGTTGGTACTTCACTACCTACTTTATTCTGAATTTGAGCAAACGATGAACCACCAAGTTTGAATGAATCTTGCGATAGGTTTATATAGTAGATATTTCCGCCGTTTTTTTGAAGAACAGGTTCAACCACCTTAGTAATATCATTACAATGTCCTGCAGCTGAAATAATTACTGTTCCGGGAGAAATTACCTGGCCATCTTTATATTTCTGTTTCATGGAAAGCGAATCCTTTCCGGTAGGCACATTGATACCTAGTGAAATTGCAAAATTCGAAATACCTTCAACGGCTTCATATAACCTTGCATCTTCACCTTCATTGTTACAAGGCCACATCCAGTTTGCCGAAAGGGATATAGACTTCAGTCCTTTTTCCAAAGGAGCCCAAACGATGTTCGATAAAGATTCAGCAATAGAATTTTTTGAACCTGCTACAGGATCTACCAATGCCGAAACAGGGGAGTGACCAATAGAAGTTGCCACACCTTCTTTTCCTTTATAATCCAGAGCCATAACCCCACAGTTATTTAATGGTAACTGAAGGGGGCCTGCAGTTTGTTGTTTAGCAACCCTACCGGTAACGCAACGGTCTACCTTATTTGTTAACCAGTCTTTACAGGCAACAGCCTCCAACTGCAGTACCTGGTTTAAATAATCATGAAGTTTCGAAGATTCATAAACTACATCCTCGTAATTTCTTTTTATGGTTTTATCATTCATGATGGTTTTAGGAGAACTCCCGAACATGTCTGCCATTTCAAGATCCATCGGTTTCTGTCCAGATTTCTCTCCTTCAAAAGTAAACCTGTAATCCCCGGTTACATTTCCCACTTCATACATTGGAGACCTTTCGCGGTCTGCAACCCTTTTCAATTGGGCTATTTCAGCCTCACCAATAACCAATCCCATTCTTTCCTGGGATTCATTTCCAATGATCTCCTTCGCAGAAAGGGTTGGGTCACCAACTGGTAATGCATCAAGATCTATCTTTCCTCCTTTTTCTTCCACAAGTTCACTAAGACAGTTTAAGTGACCTCCGGCACCATGATCATGTATAGAAACGATCGGGTTCTTTTCACTCTCTACCATCCCACGTACTGCATTGGCCGCACGTTTTTGCATTTCGGGATTTGAACGTTGAATCGCATTTAGTTCAATTCCGCTACTAAACTCACCGGTATCTGCTGAAGAAACAGCAGCACCGCCCATTCCGATTCGGTAATTTTCACCACCCAGAACTACAATTTTATCC
Organism: uncultured Flavobacteriaceae bacterium; assembly: GCA_965364455.1. Taxonomy (GTDB): domain Bacteria; phylum Bacteroidota; class Bacteroidia; order Flavobacteriales; family Flavobacteriaceae; genus Christiangramia. The sequence continues at coordinate 1,020 of CBDTXN010000225.1, read as the reverse complement.
CCTTTATTTGGAACATCCTTTAAGGCCTGGCTTTCTTTACCGTAACCTATTCCACCGGCTAGCATGATCACCTTATCGTATCCCAGAGATCTGTTATGTTCTGAATGCTCAAAGGTTAGGACAGATCCAGATATCAAAGGTTGCCCGAATTTATTACCAAAATCTGAAGCTCCGTTCGAAGCTTTGATAAGTATATCCATTGGAGTCTGGTATAGCCAGTCTCTTTCTTTCATTCCGCTTTCCCATTTCCTGTCTTTATCAAGTCTGGAATAGGAAGTCATATAAACCGCAGTTCCTGCCAATGGCAGAGAACCTTTTCCGCCGGCAAGCCTGTCACGTATCTCTCCACCACTACCGGTAGCGGCTCCGTTAAAAGGTTCAACCGTTGTTGGGAAATTATGTGTTTCAGCCTTTAAAGAAATAACTGAATCAAAGTCCTGCACCTGGTAATATTCTGGTACATCTGGAGCTTTAGGTGCAAATTGTTCTACCCGTGGACCCTTTACAAAAGCGACATTGTCTTTATATGCTGAAACTATATCATTAGGATTCTCCTCAGAAGTTTTCCTGATAAGCTTGAACAATGAGACCGGCTTCTCTTCACCATCAATCACAAAAGTTCCGTTGAAGATCTTGTGACGGCAGTGCTCAGAATTTACCTGAGAGAACCCGAATACTTCAGAGTCTGTTAATTTGCGTCCTAATTTATTTGCCAACCCCTCGAGATAAGCCACTTCTTCAGAGTTGAGAGCTAAACCTTCCTGCTGGTTAAAAGCTTCTATATCATCTACTTCAATGATTGGGGCAGGGTTAATATGAATATCAAAAATATCCTGATCCAGACCATCATATTTTTGAGAAAGCATAGGATCAAAATCCTGAAAATGCTCATCTACTCTAAGAAATTCTTCAATTCTTATAAGACCATGAATTCCCATGTTCTGAGTGATTTCAACCGCATTGGTACTCCAGGGAGTAATCATTGCCGCACGTGGTCCAACAAAAAAATCTGCCAGCGCG
>CBDTXN010000224.1:0-4109 GCA_965364455.1 uncultured Flavobacteriaceae bacterium | reverse complement strand
TACAGATCCAGCCTTTTAAGTTTAGACCTTAAAACTGCTGCCTGGAAACTATCTAGTCTCGAATTCACTCCTACCACATCATGGTGGTAACGTTCATACATACCGTGATTCACTATTCCCCTGATAGTGTGAGCAAGCTCGTCATTATTTGTGAAAATTGCTCCCCCGTCACCATAACAGCCAAGATTCTTGGAAGGAAAAAATGAAGTGGCAGCAACATCTCCAATGGTTCCTGCTTTATGTGTTCCGGCTTCTTTTGAATGGTAATTTGCTCCAATGGCCTGGGCATTATCTTCAATAACATATAAATTATGCTCCCGGGCAATTTCCATGATCGCATCCATATCTGCAGATTGACCAAATAAATGCACCGGTACGATCGCCTTTGTGTTTGGGGTAATAGCTTTCTTTATCTCTTCGGGATCTATATTAAAAGTTTCAGGATCTACATCTACCAGGACAGGAGTTAATTGTAGTAAAGCGATCACCTCCACTGTTGCAGCAAAGGTGAAATCGGCAGTTATCACTTCATCACCTGGTTTAAGCCCAAGGCCCATCATAGCAATTTGAAGGGCATCGGTACCGTTGGCGCAAGGGATCACATTTTTAACTCCAAGATATTCTTCGAGTTCCTTTTGAAATGCATGCACATGAGGACCGTTTATAAAGGAAGTTTCCTCTAAAATTTCCTGCATTCCTTGATTTACTTCATTTTTTATACCTTCATATTGACCTTTAAGGTCAACCATTTGAATCTTTTTCATCTACAATATTTTTCAGGTTTACGAAAATACGAAATATAGGCCCTACTGGCAATCCAATTATCGGGAAAGGCCTATTTTAGCAAACTCAAATTTTTAGCGTGCAGGGAATTTACAACGTACTGGTAAAAATAAGCGGAGTCGTTCTTAAATCGGCAGGAAAATTTAGTCCTAAACTTAAAGACTTTACCGAGGGAAGAAAAGATCTTTTTTCTAAACTGAAAAAAAATATTGATCCAGATTCCCAATATATTTGGATTCATGCGGCTTCATTAGGAGAATTTGAAATGGCGGTTCCGGTCTTAAAGATGCTAAAGAGTAAATATCCTGATACTAAAACCATCGTTAGTTTCTTTTCTCCTTCAGGATATAATAACAAAAAGCAGCATCCACTGGTAGATCAATTTACCTACCTGCCGTTAGACACATCTGAGAATGCTGAAAATTTCCTTAAGATCGTTCAACCGAAAATGACCTTTTTTATCAAGTATGATTTCTGGCCTAATTTCCTAAACCAACTAAGAAAAAATAAGGTCAGAACTTTCCTTGTATCTGGAGTTTTTAGAAATGATCAGGCCTTTTTTAAATCCTACGGAAAATGGATGCGAAATTCATTAAAAGCATTCGAGCACTTCTTCGTTCAGAATAAAGAATCTGAAGAATTATTAAAATCTATAGGATTCCAAAATGTTACGGTGAGTGGGGATACAAGGTTCGATAGAGTTGCCGCGCAATTAGAAACAGATAACCGCATTGATTTTATTGAGGAATTCAAAGATGAACAGATGCTGGTAGTTTGTGGCAGTACCTGGCCGGAAGATGAAGAGCTCTTCCTTAAATTCCTTAATTCTTCGGTGAAGATCAAATTTATTATCGCTCCACATGAGATCAAGACCGAAAAGGTTAAAAAGCTTGAGGAAAAATTGAGGCTACCTACGATCAAGTATTCTGAAAGAGAAGGTAAAGATCTAAGTGCCTATTCTGTTTTGTTATTGGATACCATTGGTCTTTTAGGCAGAGCCTATAGTTATGCCGATATTGCCTATGTTGGTGGAGCAGCTGGAAATACCGGCCTGCATAACATCCTGGAGCCGGCTACTTTTGGGATACCAATCATCATAGGTGAAAATTTCAGTAAATTCCCGGAAGCGAAAAAGTTAAGGCAACTGGCGGGTCTGTTTTCTGTTAAAAATTCAGAGGAGTTTTCAGCTATTTTGACCAAATTATATACAAATCCCGATTTCAGAGAAAAGACCGGGATGATCGCCGGACACTTTATTAGTAGTAATACCGGGGCGATAAGAACCCTTGAGGAATACCTTAAATAGTAAATCCTTCCCTCTTAACATTCTCTCCTAAAAAAACCTAAAATTAAATCCTGCATTAGGTTTAAGTCGTAATTTCGATGTACATAACCAATAAACCAAATCGACAATGAAACGTTTATCAATTTTTGCAAGTGGGCTATTATTAATCTCATCAGTTCTTACGTCCTGTAGAGATACTTCAGAAAAAGAGACTATTGTAAGAGAGGTAGAAGTAGAGAAAGAAGTAGAAGCCCCTGAGGAAACTGAAGAAAAAGAAGGTATTCTTGAAAGAACAGCAAAAAAAGTAGATAAAAAAGTTAATGAAGAGATCAACGAAGAGATCGATAAAATAGGTGATGATAATTAAATATTAATTTTTTTTACGACCTTGTAAATGAATTACTTAAATTTTAATTGAAACCATTCCAAAATTATTGAAAAATGAAAAAACCAATATTAATGCTGGCAATAATGCTCTCTATGGGAATTTTCTTCACTTCCTGCAGAGATACAGCCAAGGAAAATGAGACTGATGACATGGAAATGTCTGAAGAAATGGAAGAAGAAATGGATGACATGGACGACGATATGAATAGCGTTGAAAGTGATGTTGAGGAGGCAGCAGATGATACCGGTGATGCAATTGAAAATGCCGTAAATGAAACAGGCAATGCAATTGACGAGGCCGGAAGGGAAATTGAAGGTGCTGCAGAAAAAACGGGTGATGAATTGAGAGATACTGAAAATCAGATCGAATCATCAGCTAAAAAGACCGGTGAGGATATTAGTAAAGCCTACCAGGATACTGAAAGCGGTATCGAAAGAACGGCTAAAAAGACGGGTGACGCTATTAGTAAAGCTTATAAGGACACCGAAGGCGCAATTGAAAAAACTGCGAAAAAAACAGGTGATGCCATTAATAAAACTGCTAAAGACGTTGGAGACGAGTTCAAAAAGGATGATGATAATTAATCACGACTTCTAGAATAAATCACTAACCCTTTCCTTACCGGAGAGGGTTTTTTAATTTTTAAATGATTTCAATTCCCTTTTTAATTCTTCCATAGATTGCTGTAATTCCTGAAACAATCCACTATTTGAAGGATTATCGAGATTAAAAGTAAGCTTCGAATTCACCTGCCATATTTCCTGTATATCGTGTACATTGATCTCTAAAGGCAAGTATTCCTCATTTAGAGAAATAAGTAGAACTTTAGAAGGATCTGGCATTTTCTGAAGTTTCTTAACCAGAACAGAATCATACATCACTATTACATAAACCCTATTATTACTGGCTTCTTCGATACTGGAAACCGCTTTTCCCATTACCCATTCCCCCGGACGGTAATCTGGCAACATACTATCACCTTCGATCTGGAATCCACGATAAGAAGCGTTTCTAAACTCGGGTAAGGGAATATCAAAGGCTGGAAGCTGATTATACCATTCCACATCCTGAACATTGTGCGGATATCCCGCAGCAGCCTTCTGATTTACCAGAACAATATTCTCATTGTCTGCATTATCTACTGTAACGACCTTTGGGCTTACATCCCCTTTTGAGATCTTAAGGTATTTTTGTCCACTTTCCCCAAACAGCCATAAAGGATTAATAGCAAATTGTCGAAGAAGTTCTGCGACGATCTTTCCTGATAATTTGGTGCGACCACGTTCAATATCGGCCGTTGAATTTTTAATACCCAGCAAAGCCGCAAATTCGGTTTGGGTAAAGTTATTTTCTTCACGTACTTCTTTAAAATGCTTGATTTCAATAGATCCGGGTGTGCCCATAATTATTAGATTAGGAATATTTCCAAAATTTACTCAAAAATATTGGATTTAATCCTATTTAACCAAAAAAGCTGCGGAAATTTTAAAAATTGCTGTATTTATCTTTAAAGGCAAGTAATCTTAAGGCATTTAGCACTACTACGATCGTAGAGCCTTCATGAAAAACAACGGCGATACCAATGTTGGCCCAACCAAAGATGGTGGCAGGAAGCAGAAGAGCTACCACACCGAGGCTTATCCATAAATTCTG
>CBDTXN010000223.1:0-4124 GCA_965364455.1 uncultured Flavobacteriaceae bacterium | reverse complement strand
AGTCCAAATATTGACTTTTTTTCGTCGCTTCTTGTAACTTTTTCTGCCATATATATTTATTCAGTATTGTTTAAAAATAGTAGCCTATATTAATATTGAATCTTGCTTCCCAATTTGCATCGGGATTTCCGGTTGAAAAATCATCAACAAAATTTCCGCCGAGCCAGGAGTGATTGTATCCTGCGGCATAATCTATATAAGTATAAAGATGACCCGCAGTAACCAATACCCCGGTGACGTTCATAAATGAATCCTCAAAACTTTCTACTTTCTTATCCATGTAGCCAAAGTCGTTGTAAAATTCCAAGTTGCTAACAGGGCCCAGCTCTACCGGAACACTTTTAGAAAATGCCAAAGTATAGATATTAAAGTCTGAGGCAACTTCATAAGGTACTCCATAGGCACCCATTTGTAGAATGTCGTTAGATTGATCGGGACCATTTTCAGGATTGTTATCGATCGTCATTGCCTGCAACTTAAAATTCCAGTTACTAAAATTTGCTTCGTAATGCAGAGCCAGTCCGTTATGAGACCCGGTTTCTTTAGTGTCAAGATTATATAATCCTCCGTATTGTGCAGAAAACCCGATGCGGTTCTTAATGGAGTCACCAAATTTATAGATCAACTTTCCGTTGAATTGGTTAACTTCTTTATTCCTTCCAACAACATCATAGGAATATCGATCTGGAGATGATTCTGTGTCGCCTCCAAACTGCAGTTCTTCAGCATTTTTGTAAAAAGCCAAATTGTATTCGAACTTGTCGTCAATATGAAGAAATTTCACACCCATGTCGTGATCATCCTCAAGCCCGAAGTAATAGGTAAGATTAAAGAACCAGTTGTGGGAATTGTATTGCTGTAATCCAAAGGGGACCTGGTTTAAACCAACCTGGATTTCATCCCTTTCGTTAAACCGATAACCTACCCAGCCTTGTTTTAAAAATCCGCCTCCAAAAGCTTCGGAATAAAGGCGGTATTCAGCATCAAGATAAATGCCTTTCCATTCAGCATTAAAATTAACTCTGAACATATCATAGCCGAAGTCTCCACCACGATCTTTTTGTCCATCTTTCCAGGACGAAAGGTTATAATTGAACCTTAGTGCGCCACCAACATCGATTTTTGGTTTTTCCTGGGCATTAACAGAATTTATTCCCGGAGATAAAAATCCATATAGTAAAACAGATATGAACAGGAATTTCCGTAGGGTAGATATTCTCTTCATTTTTCGGAGGTTAGAATAGCTTCAAATTACTGGAAAATCGTACGATATCCTATCCTGATTTCTTGTATTAACTTTACTTTAAGCTCATTCAGGAAACCTCCTAAAACTTTTAAGATAAAAAAAAGCTCCCGGGACAGGAGCTTTGTATATAACTTAAGTGGATAATCTTTATAAGCTTTTCACTGTTTTTCTAATTGCCACCAAATTGCTGAGTAGTTTTTCCAGGTGTGCCAGGTCGAGCATATTAGCTCCGTCACTTTTGGCATTAGCGGGATCAAAATGAGTTTCAATGAATAGCCCATCAACATTATTAACTACCCCTGCACGGGCTATAGTTTCAATCATGTCTGGTCGTCCACCGGTCACGCCGCTGCTTTGATTTGGTTGCTGAAGTGAGTGGGTAACATCAAGAACCACAGGTGCAAATTCACGCATGGTTGGGATACCCCTGAAATCAACTATAAGATCCTGATAACCGAACATGGTACCACGATCTGTAACCAATACCTGCTCATTATTACAGTCGGTCACCTTGGTAACCGCATGTTTCATAGCATCGGGACTCATGAATTGTCCTTTTTTCAAGTTAACAACCTTTCCGGTTTCAGCTGCAGCCACAACAAGATCTGTTTGTCTTACCAGGAATGCCGGTATTTGAAGTACATCTACATACTCAGCAGCCATTTGAGCATCGCTTATTTCATGAATATCTGTTACCGTTGGTATATTGAAAGTTTCAGATACTTTCCTTAGGATCTTTAGGGCCTTTTCATCTCCAATACCGGTAAAACTATCAATTCTGCTTCGGTTGGCTTTTTTAAAGGAACCTTTAAAAACATAAGGGATCTCCAGTTTGTCTGTGATCGAAACTACTTTTTCAGCAATTCTTAGCGCCATATCTTCACCTTCTATCGCGCATGGTCCCGAAAGAAGAAAGAAATTGTCGCTACCTGTATGCTTTATATTTGGAATTTTATTCAGATTCATTTTTTCAATATTTGTCGCAAAGATAACCGATTTAATAGTCCGTTGCAATTAAGAAGAATTCGGAATAATTATTCATTAAAACGTAAAAAACTGTAAATTAGGTTTTTGTGTAATTTTATTTGATCTGATTATGAAAATTCATGAGTTTTTAATTCCCCAATTACAGCAAGAGGTCGCATTAACCGAAAAATTCCTGAAAAGAATTCCTGAAGAAAATATGGATTGGAAACCTCATGAAAAGTCAATGACCATTAAGCAGATCGCGAATCACCTGGCTGAAATCCCCGCCTGGATCACCGGTACGATGGAAGCGGAGTCATTGGATCTTAAGGGCTATAACTCTCCAGATTTTGATACCGTAGAAGATATAATTAAAGAATTGAAGAAAAATACAGCTGGGGCCGAAACTTCCCTTCGAAAGACCGATGAAGAGTTTCACAGAACCTGGAAGATGACCAGGGAAGGGGAAACCTTATTTGAAATGCCAAAATTCAATGTCCTACAGGCTATGGTAATGAACCAGTTCCCGCATCACCGGGCACAACTGGGAGTTTACTTCAGGCTACTCGATATTTCGGTGCCTGCAACTTATGGACCTTCAGCAGATGAAAACTAGATAATAAAAAAACCGCCATATAGGCGGTTTTACTTTTAATGTGATAGGAACTGATTAATTCATCATTAGTTCACCACAAGCTGCCGGAATAGTAGCAACATAATCTCCATCATTATTGATCCCGTGAAGAACAATCACTCTGTTCTCAAGATTAGCAAGTTCTTCAGCAGTTGGCATTCCGTTTTCTCCTAGCATAAAAGTTTGCTCATAAGAGATGTTCCCATCTGCATCGGCCACTGGAAAGTCTTCTAGTGGTAGAAGAACCTCTCCGTAAAAAGGAGCTCCTTCAGGAATGGTTATAATTCCGTCTTCATCTGTATCTGCAGTTGCCGGTGGACATGTAGCGTTTGCCGTAGCATCGCTTAGTCCATGGATATGTTGAGGGTGAGCCATGTCTGGAGTCATTCCCTGTGCCATTACATTTACAGTTAACTCGTCTCCCTGCATGGTAACTGTAGCAGTACCGGTTGCTCCGGAGTCATTAATGCTTCCTAATTGTGCCGTGTAAGACATCATTTCTTCCATGTTCTCGTTGTCATCATCGTCATCACAACTTACAAATCCCATAACAAGGATAGATAGAAATAAACCTTTGATAATTTTCATAAATATATTTTTTGTTTGCCCCAAAACTAGAAGGATGAAAAACGCTTTTCAAAAACTTTAAAAGCCTTTAACAGGGGTAAGTTTTAGATTTAACAGTGACCAGATTTGCAACTCGATTTGATTATTCTGCAGTTCAATATGATAGAAAGATTTCGGCTCAAATTCCTAATTCCAGACCTTAACTTTTTTAGTAGAATTTTGTCTTTTGATCTTTTTTAAATGTTTTTAGGAATTGAGCTATTTTCTGAAATTAGAAAATACAGACTAAAATATCTGATTATCAATAAATTAAAATCTTCTAAAACTACGATGGTTTAGCGAAAAATAGCTGTACATTTGCAGCCTTAAAAATAAGGCTACATGACAGCTATTAGAAATATCGCGATTATCGCACACGTTGACCACGGTAAAACTACTTTGGTTGATAAAATTATGCATCACTGTGAATTGTTCCGTGATAACGAATCTACGGGTGAACTTATCCTGGATAACAATGACCTTGAAAGAGAGCGTGGAATTACCATTACCTCCAAGAACGTTTCGGTTACCTATAAGGATACTAAGATCAATATTATTGATACTCCTGGTCACGCCGATTTTGGTGGAGAGGTAGAACGTGTTCTTAACATGGCCGATGGTGTATTATTGTTGGTTGATGCTTTTGAAGGAGCAATGCCGCAGACACGTTAT
>CBDTXN010000222.1:0-4134 GCA_965364455.1 uncultured Flavobacteriaceae bacterium | reverse complement strand
ATTCCTGAAGATATCAAGAATTCCCTAAAACCAATTCTTGGCCATCGCCTAATCATTTCGATAGACCCTGCACTGCAACGAATCACGGGCGGCCGTGCAATTGATATGATAGCCCAATCTGTAGAAATTCCGCGTTAGTGATAAAATTCATCAAATCATTATATTTTGGAAAGAGGCTGTTTTACGGCCTTTTTGGTATATCAGCTCTATTTCTGATATCATTCTGGTTTGATTTCCTATATAGCCCGGTCTGGATAGTAACCAGTATTCTCCTAATCCTGATATTCCTGGATATCGTTGTACTTTTCAATGCCTCAAGGATCGAAGCAGACAGGATCTTACCTGAAAAATTCTCAAATTCAGATGAAAACCAGGTCAGGATCAATATCAATAATCAATACGGTTTTATGATCTATTCTGAAATTATCGATGAAATCCCTGTTCAGTTTCAAAAAAGAGATTTTTTAAAGAATATCAAACTTCCAGCACATAATTCCACGACTTTTGAATACACCCTGAAACCACTAAAAAGAGGTGAGTATACATTCGGAAATTTGAATATATACGTTTCAACTTTTTTAAGACTGGCCAAAAGAAGATATGTTTTTAACAAAGACCAGATGGTAAAGGTCTATCCTTCCTTTATTCAAATGAAGAAGTTGGATTTTCTTGCCCTGGATCAAAAAATAAGTCTCCACGGCATTAAACGAATTCGCAGGATTGGGCACACCATGGAATTTGAACAGATCAAGGAATATGTTCGAGGAGATGACGTGAGAACCATAAACTGGAAAGCCACGGCGAAACATGGAAACCTAATGGTGAATCAGTTTCAGGATGAAAGATCGCAACCTGTATATTCTGTTATAGACTGTGGAAGAATGATGAAAATGCCCTTTGAAGGATTAACTTTACTGGACCATGCCATCAATAGTTCACTAGCCTTTTCCAATGTGGCACTAAAAAAGAAAGATAAGGTTGGCATGCTTTCTTTTTCTAATAAAATAGACAATATTCAAAAAGCGAGTTCAAAATTAAGTCAGCTTAGCAGGATCCTGGAGGCACTTTATAATGTAAATACCGGGTTTTATGATAGTGATTTCAGTCTTCTCTACTCGCGGGTGAAAAAGCATATTAGCCATCGCAGCCTCCTTATGGTCTATACTAATTTTGAACATATGTCTGGCCTGAAGCGGCAATTACCTTACCTAAAAGCCCTTGCCAAACAACACCTGGTGGTTGTCATTTTTTTCGAAAACACAGAAATGACAAAAATTACCAGAATAGCCCCGAAAAATGCAAGTGAAAGTGCGCATCAAACTATTGCTGAGCAATTCTCTCATGACAAACTTTTGATGGCCAGGGAACTCCATAGCCATGGAATTCAGACTCTGCTTACTCCACCAAAAGACCTGAGCATTAATGCGATAAACAAATATCTGGAGATCAAATCCAGAGGCTTGCTCTAAAAAAATACAGTTCAGATATAAAAATTTACAGTTCGGTAAAAAGTTTTTCCCGAGGCTATACTTTGAGCCTAAGTTTGTTTCATAATCAAAAAACAATAAAATTATGAAAACCATCGCCGTATTAATTGCAATGTTCTTAGGATCATTACTTCATGGACAAACCGAAAGTTCAGGTAATATCACCGCAACAGTTACAAATGTTAGTGGAAATGAAGGAAAGGTAAGATTTGGACTTTATAGTGCAGATACCTTTATGAAAACTGCTCCAGAATTTTCTGTAGACGCAAAAATAGAAGATGGAAAAGCCATCGCAAATTTCGAAAGTGTACCTGCAGGAACCTATGCTGTACTGGTTATGCACGATAAAAATGAAAACGGAAAAATGGATTTTGATGCCAACGGAATGCCTCAGGAAAGTTATGGATCCAGCGGCAATGCAATGCCTTACGGTCCTCCTGTATGGGAAGAATCGAAATTCGAATTTAGTGGTAAACCTATAGATTTAGAGATAAGATTCTAAAATCATATAACCATCCAATATCATTTCATCGATCATCTAATCATCATTAAACCCTTCTTCATCAGGAAGGGTTTTCTTATAGATAAATCAAAGTTAAATCTTATTTTAAATAAGAAAAACTTATACCTTTGTATAAGTAAATCATAGAAATGACAATTACCCAACTTCATTACGTGCTTGCAGTTGCAGAGCATAAAAACTTTACGAAAGCCGCGCAGAAGGTATTTGTAACCCAGCCTACTTTAAGTATGCAAATCCAGAAACTTGAAGAAGAGCTTGAAGTCACTATTTTCGACCGAACTAAAAAACCAATTCAGCTTACAGAGGTTGGTGAAAAGATCGTGCAGCAGGCCCGTAATATTGTTAATGAAAGTGACAGGATACAGGACATTGTAGATCAGCAAAAAGGATTTATTGGCGGTATATTCAGGCTAGGTGTAATCCCTACGATCATGCCTACTCTATTACCAATGTTTATTGGTAGTTTTATAAAGAAATATCCTAAAGTTAAACTGAAAATAGAAGAACTTCATACTGAAGCCATTCTAGAGAAACTCAAGGAAGGTCATTTAGATGCCGCCATTGCTGCCACTCCATTGGAAATAGAAGGTATAAAGGAAAATGCTCTATACTACGAACCTTTTGTGCCTTATATACCATCAGATCAGCAAAATTCAGACTCAGAAAAGATCACTGTAGAAGATCTCGATATTAATAAGATCCTTCTTCTGGAAGACGGGCATTGCTTTAAAGACGGTATTCTTAATTTATGTAAGGCTTCAAGGGATTATGGGGATGATCAGTTACAATTAGAAAGCGGAAGTTTTGAAACCCTAATAAAACTCGCGAACGAAGGTTTGGGAATGACCCTTCTGCCTTATTTGCATACTCTTGACCTTAAGGAATCAGAAAAAAAGAACCTTAAAATGTTTAAGGATCCGGTTCCGGCGAGGGAAGTTAGCCTGATCTATAATCGCAGTGAATTAAAGATGCAGATCATAGAGGCAATAAGAAGTACAATTGCCGGGGTAGTAAAAGGCGCGATAACCTTTCAGAATGTACAGATCATTAGCCCTCTCAATAAAAAGAAGGAATACAATACAAATTAAAAAAAGCGGCTATTGGCCGCTTTTTCTTTAAGTATTTAAATAAATTAAACATTGATTTAGTTCGGGATTCTGCCTGGTTAATGCGATTATCCATAATCGTAATTCCTCTATTTCGTGAGGCAACAAACGCTGGATTGCTTTTTTAACCTCTTTACAGAACAAATTAGCATCAAAACTGACCTTATTAAGTACAGTCTTGGTGTATTCAAACATCGCTCTCGCCATAATTTGAAATTGATTTAAGTTAAAGTTAGGTTGACAATAAAAAGTAGTATTCTACTATAGGCAGTATGATTTTTGGTCAGTTAAATATAAGGAACCAAACCCATTTTAACAAAATTTTTTACATTTTAATAAATTTAAAATCGGTTATCTCCACTTATTACATCTCCAATCCCGCCAAGGATACTACCTTCACCTTTATCCTTCCCTCCGCCTTGTGGAGCAGCCTGATGAATTCTGCTGGCAAGCCGGCTAAATGGCAAAGATTGAATATAGACAGTTCCAGGACCGGTTAAGGTTGCAAAAAATAAACCTTCTCCTCCAAAAAGGGTATTTCTAATGCCTCCAACAAATTCTATATCGTAATCTACAGTTTGATCGAAACCAATGATACACCCGGTATCCACTTTTAATTTCTCTCCCGGTTTCAATTCTTTTTCAGCCATAGTTCCTCCTGCATGTACAAAGGCCATCCCGTCACCTTCGACTTTCTGCATGATAAAACCTTCACCACCAAAGAAACCACGGCCAAGCTTTTTACTAAATTCAATCCCAATGGAAACTCCTTTAGCTGCACATAGAAATGCGTCTTTTTGGCAAATAAATTTCCCTTGTTTCTCTGAAAGATCAATTGGGACAATTTTACCCGGGTAAGGAGAGGCAAAACTCACTTGCTTCTTCCCTTGCCCCACATTTAAAAAAGCCGTCATAAAAAGACTTTCTCCGGTAAGAATTCTTTTCCCAGCTGAAAATATTTTGCCCAGTACCCCCTTATCCTGATTAGAACCATCACCAAAGATGGTATCCATCTTTA
>CBDTXN010000221.1:0-4167 GCA_965364455.1 uncultured Flavobacteriaceae bacterium | reverse complement strand
AATGACGGCAGACTGGTGTAATTTACCTTATGAATTCCTTCAAAAAACTTCGAATACAATAATTAACAGGGTTAAGGGCGTTATTAGAGTGGTGTATGATATAAGTTCAAAACCGCCTGCAACTATAGAGTGGGAATAATTAGATTATCTTTTCAACCTAAATCGATCATAATGAAATACCTATTTTTAATATGCTTTCTTTTCCAATTTTACGCGACTTCGGCAACTGCCCAGTCTTATAAATATCATACCGTAAAAAAAGGAGAAACCGTTTTTAGTATTTCACAGGCTTATGATATAGATGAAGAAGATATTTACAAGTATAATCCCGATGCAAAAGAAGGGATTGGGTTGAATGAAAAACTCGTTATTCCGATTGATGCGAGTAAATCTAATAGTTCTGCGGAATCAACTACCAAGTTCATAGATCATAAGGTCAAAAAGAAAGAAACGCTTTATAGTCTTTCAAAAGATTATAATGTCGAGATCGATCAGATTAAAAGGTATAACAAGCAGCTTTATTCGAAAGAGCTTCAAACAGGAGAAATCATAAGAATCCCTCAGGGAAATTCGGGTCCGGTAAGTGACAAGAATGATCTGGCTCAAAATTCTTCTAAACCAGTTATTCCGGCTAAAACGCAAAATTCCCAGATAAGTAAGACCAGGGAGCATATAGTTTTACCTAAAGAAACTAAATATGGTATCGCGAGGAAATACGGAATGACGGTTAAGGAACTTGAGGCAGCCAATCCGAGGGTGGAAACACTTCAGCCAGGGATGATGATTAAGGTTGGAGTAGATGTGCTTGAAGACGAACCGGTAATCATCACCGATGATCGTTTCAGATTCTATGAAGTGAAGCCACAGGAAACTCTTTTCAGTCTTACCAGAAGATTTGGGGTAAGCATTGATTCCTTAAAGCAATTGAATCCAGCTTTAAAGGACGGACTTAAATTCGGGATGGTTTTAAAAGTTCCGGAGAATCCTGAAGGAGAGAATATGGATGACGCATCCTTTGGTGAGCTTGCTGAGAATGCCGATATGAGAATGGATCTAAGTAAATCTATTAGTAACAATAGTACCAAGGAGATCGTACTTATGTTGCCATATCACATACACAAAATTGAAGAAGATTCTTTAGATACGTATCGCAATACCATAATGGATGAACGTGTGGTAAGGATCTCTCTTGATTTTTATTCAGGGGTTTTGATGGCTCTGGATAAAGCTAAGTCAATGGGAATATCTACGAACCTGAAGGTTTATGATACTAAACAAACCGCTTCTGAAGTGGCTAATATTATCAACTCAAACAATTTTGACAACATTGACGCAGTAATTGGACCATTACTTCAGGAAACTGCAGAAGCAGCAGCGGCCAGATTAGAGAATAAAAATGTTCCGGTGATAAATCCGCTTTCTAATCGAAAAATGAAAGGTTATCAGAACCTTTTCCAGTCGATCCCTGGTGATGATTATATGAAAGAAGCAATGTTAGATTATATATCCCGCAATGCATCTGGTAAAAATGTTATTATCGTAGCAGATGGTAGATCTTTTCAGGTGAAAAGTGAATTGTTGAATATTCTGCCTTCAGCAAGGACCGTTAACCCAACAGATAACTATGTTTCAGAAGAGGCTCTTGCTCAAATGATGATAGAAGGTGAGAACTGGGTGATCCTGGAATCGGGTAATATTAACCTGGTTAGCAGCACTACATCGGCTTTGAACAGGTTGGCCAGAGAACATGATATCACGTTATTTACTACTAATAAGAATAATGCATTTGAGAACGATATTGTATCTAATAACCATCTGGGCAATTTAAAATTCCATTATCCTTCTGTAGATAAAGAATATGACACTGAACTAACTTCGAATTTTAACGAGGACTATTCAGATAGATTTAATGTGGAACCTAATCGTTTTGCGGTTAGAGGATATGATTTAACCCTTGATCTTATATTGAGGTTAGCTTCTGCTGAAGATCTTTATGATTCATTTGAAAAATATCCTGGTTATACTGAATACAATGAAAGTAAATTCCATTACATCCCGGGATCAGGCGGTGGTTTTATTAATGATGCTATCTACATTATAAAACTGGATAAAGATCTAACAAAAAGCGTTGTAAATGACTTCTAAAGTGACTTATCTTGGCGGACTAAGAACAGAATCTGAGCATCTCCAAAGCGGATCAAAAATGATCACTGATGCTCCTGTGGATAATCACGGTAAGGGAGAAGCATTTTCTCCTACAGATACTGTGGCAAATGCTTTAGCCACCTGTATGTTAACCGTAATGGGAATTAAGGCTGAATCTTTAGGCATTAACATGGATGGTGCCTCTGCAGAAGTTACAAAAACCATGGCAGCAGACCCCCGTAGAATATCCAAAATAGATGTAAATATAAATTTCAGGAATTCCTTTTCTGAAAAAGAAACTAAAATCCTTGAGAATACTGGTAGAAACTGTCCTGTATTAAAAAGTCTGCATCCTGATATCGAAAAGAATATTTCCTTCACTTATTCATGAAAAATATAATCCTCTCCATTTTATTGCTTCTGTTCATTGCAATGGGATATTCCCAGGAGAAAAAGGAGAAGATAGAATGGAAGGAAAGCAAGCCTTTAAGTTGGGAAGATTTTAAGGCAGAAGCAGATCCAGATATCTCCTATTCTGCCAACACTAATTCAGGCATTAGTTATAGCTGGAATTATAGTACTGCTAGTGGTCGACCTGTATTGGAGCATGAGGTTTATTCATGCTTTTATCCGGAAAGATCGTGGGTGAAAAATGAAGATGCAGATAATTACCTTCTGGCCCATGAACAATTGCATTTTGATATTTCTGAATTACATGCCCGGAAGCTAAGGAAAGCTTTAGCTAATTATGAAATTGGCCGGAATATAAGGCAGGATCTTAAAAGGCTTTACGGTCAAATTGAAAAGGAGCGTGTTTCCATGCAGAATCTGTTCGATGAAGAAACTTCACATAGCGAGAATAAGGAAGCTGAAATGCGTTGGAGAGATTTAGTAAAAGATGAATTGGAAAGACTAAAAGAATATTCTGGTTAAAGCTCAGCTACTTCCTTTTTTGCAGTTTTGAAATCGGAAATAATTTCCTGTACTAATTCTGCAGCCGGTTTAATTTCATGAATAAGCCCTGAAATTTGGCCAATTTCAAGTTCTCCTTCATCCAGGTCTCCTTCGAACATTCCTTTTTTAGCACGTGCCCTTCCAAGAAGCTCAATGAGTTCTTCTTTACTAGGACTTTTAGTATAAAGATTCTTGATATCCTCGTAAAATTTATTCTTGAGCAGCCTTACCGGAGCCAATTCCTTTAAGGTTAAAATGGTATCTCCTTCCTGAGCTTTTACTACCATTTCTTTGAAATTCTTATGTGAGGAGGCTTCAGGGGTCGCCACAAAACGACTTCCTATTTGTACTGCATCTGCTCCTAAAACCATGGCAGCCAGCATGCTTTTACCAGTGGCTATACCTCCGGCAGCAATCAACGGAATGGAAATTTTCTCTTTCACCATAGGTATCAAAGTGAAAGTTGTAGTCTCATCCCGACCATTATGTCCACCGGCTTCAAAGCCTTCAGCCACTACCGCATCTACACCAGCTTCCTCAGATTTTATAGCAAATTTCACACTGCTCACTACATGCACTACCTTAATTCCATGGCTTTGAAGATGCTTTGTCCATGTTTTTGGATTACCTGCAGAAGTGAAAACGATCTTAACGCCTTCTTCTATAATTATCTCCATGATCTTATCGATCTCAGGATACAGCATTGGGACATTAACTGCAAATGGTTTGTCCGTAGCCTTTTTACATTTTTGAATATGTTCCCTAAGAATATCAGGATACATTGATCCAGCCCCAATTATTCCCAGTCCGCCGGCATTTGAAACAGAACTGGCTAATTTCCAGCCACTGGCCCAGATCATTCCGGCCTGGATTAAAGGATATTTTATATTGAATAATTGGGTGATTCTATTATTTGAAGGCATTCTTCTTAGTGGATATAAAGGTTTCCGTAATTATTTTATCAAACTTAATAATATATATCCTTTGGGAAAACCTATTAGAATATTTTGTTTTAAAAGGAATCCCTACAAAATCGAGCTAAGAGATCACACCGGAACCAATTAATTC
>CBDTXN010000220.1:0-4170 GCA_965364455.1 uncultured Flavobacteriaceae bacterium | reverse complement strand
TTGATAGTATTCACAAAGAACGTAAGGAACTGAAGGTTCTTCATTGGTGTAGAACCAGGAGACAATAGATTTGTTCCCGTATCTGTCGCCAGCGACCAGTTATTATGTTTACCACTACCGTTAATTCCGGCGAATGGTTTTTCGTGCATCAGTACAGCAAGATTATGTCTCTCACCGACTTTCTTCATCACGTCCATGATCAATGAGTTGTGATCTACTGCAAGGTTTGCTTCCTCAAAAATTGGAGCAAGCTCAAACTGGTTAGGAGCGACCTCGTTGTGACGGGTCTTTACCGGAATACCCAGTTTCATACACTCGATCTCAAGATCCATCATAAAAGCAATCGCTCTGGATGGAATGGATCCAAAATAGTGATCATCTAATTGCTGCCCTTTTGCAGGAGAATGACCAAGCAGGGTTCTACCTGTAAGAGTTATATCAGGTCTTGAAGCTACAAGAGCTGAATCTATAAGAAAGTATTCCTGCTCCCATCCTAGAGTAGCATTTACTTTTTTCACGTTCTTATCAAAATACTTAGCCACATCTGTAGCAGCCTGGTCGGCAGCTTGTAGCGCTCTAAGCAAAGGTGTTTTATTATCTAATGCTTCTCCTGTATAAGAAACAAAGATCGTAGGGATACATAGAGTAGTTCCCCAGATAAATGCAGGAGATGTTGGATCCCAGGCAGTATAACCTCTGGCTTCAAAAGTATTTCTAATACCTCCATTCGGGAAACTTGAAGCATCAGGTTCCTGTTGTACCAGCTGACCTCCACCAAATTTCTCAATGGCAAGACCTTCACCAAGAGGCTCAAAAAATGAATCATGCTTCTCAGCAGTTGCACCAGTAAGCGGCTGGAACCAGTGAGTATAATGAGTAACCCCTTTAGAGATAGCCCATTCTTTCATCCCGGTAGAAATATGATCTGCTACGTTACGGTCAATTTTTTTACCTGTACGCATAGCTTCGGTCACATTTTCATAAGCCTCTTTTGTAAGAAACTGTCTCATCACAGTTTCGTTAAAAACGTTACTAGAGAAGATCTCAGATCTTCTTGCAGGCTCATCTACCTTAACAGCCTTTCGGTTTAAAGTTTCTTTTAAAGCTTGAAATCGTAAAGTTGACATATAAAATATTTAAGTTGTGTTTGTCCTAATTTGACTAATAATTAAATAATAAAAAGCCGTTAATCAAATGGTTATCCGACTTGAAGGTGCGAATATAGGATTTCTGCATTGAAAATTTGAAGATTTATTCTTTAAAAAATGCTAAAATTTAATTTTTACCCCTCTTAAAATAGGGTGTTCATAAAAATTAACTTGATTTTAGATTTCAAACCCCTATCTCAGCAAGGGTTTAAGATTAAATTAATATTTTTAGAAGCTCAAAGTTCAATAAAAACATTTAGAAATTATGAGCAGTAAGGCAAAACTTGAGTACATCTGGCTGGATGGTTATTACCCAACCCAGAACATGCGAAGTAAAACTAAAATTGAAAACAACTTTAGTGGTAAACTTGAAGATTGTCCAATTTGGTCTTTTGACGGATCTTCTACAAAACAGGCCGAAGGAGGAAATTCAGATTGTTTATTAAAACCGGTGGCGATCTATCCAGATCCTGCGCGCAAGAATGGTTACCTGGTAATGTCTGAAGTTTTAAATCCTGACGGTACACCACACGAAACAAATTCAAGGGCAACCATCGATGATGAAGATGATGATTTCTGGTTCGGATTTGAACAGGAATATTTCATCATGGATACTAAAACCCAACTTCCTTTAGGATTCCCAATGGGAGGATACCCAGGACCTCAGGGTATGTATTATTGCTCTGTAGGAGGACTAAATACTCACGGTAGAGAGCTAGTGGAGGAACACGCAGACCTATGCCTGGAAGCTGGAATTAATTTTGAAGGTATTAACCAGGAAGTTGCCAGCGGACAATGGGAATTCCAGGTTTTTGCTAAAGGAGGTAAAAAAGCCGGTGATGAAGTTTGGGTAGCAAGATATTTACTGGACAGACTTACTGAAAAATACGGATACTATATAGAATACCATCCTAAACCTGTAAAAGGAGACTGGAACGGTTCTGGTATGCACTGTAACTTTTCAAATACTCTTTTGAGAACTGCAGGATCTAAAGAAGTTTATGATCAGGTTTGTGAGGCTTTCAGGCCGGTTACAAAAGAGCATATTGAAGTATACGGGGAATATAACGATGAACGTTTAACAGGTTTACATGAAACTGCCTCTATCAACGACTTTAGTTATGGAGTTTCAGATCGTGGAGCATCTATAAGAATTCCTATCATCACCGTTGAAAAAGGATACAAAGGATGGCTGGAAGACCGTAGACCTGCATCAAACGCAGATCCTTATAAGGTAGCCGCTAGAATTATTAAAACAGTAGAATCTGCTGCGGTTCCTGTGAGCGCATAAATTCAATAACACTATGAAAAAGAGTTAAAGGCCATCTGGAAAAGATGGCCTTTATTAATTGTTATACGAAGGCTAATAATATAAAGACGGAATAACCGGCGAGCAAAATGAAACCTTCCTTACGTCCCATTTCAGAATATTTAGGAATAAGCAGCATAGGCAGCAGTATAAATGCAATACCCAGCATCCAGAACATATCGTTACTTAAGATTTGGGAAGACTGAACAACAATGGGTGTCACGAGGGCAGGAAGGCCAAGAACGGAGGCTATATTAAAGATATTGGAACCAATAAGGTTACCTAACGAAATAGCTTTTTCCTTTTTTATTGCAGCGATCAAAGATGCAGCAAGTTCAGGAACACTTGTCCCTACCGCAATTACGGTTACCGATACCACCCTTTCACTGATGCCTAATTGAGTGGCAAGATCTACGGCACCCATCACCAGAAGTTCAGAACCTCCCCAAAGTGCAAAGATCCCAATCAATAACCAGATAGTCATCTTGAACCCCCTAACTTCACGAAGGGATACATCTACTTCTTCAGCGATCACGTTATCCTTTCTCCTTGACCTTTTGATTAGAATAAAAAGGTATACTACCAATCCTAAAAGCAAAGCCCCTCCTTCAATCCTGGTAAGGGTATTTTCGCTCAACAGGAAAAAATAAAGAACGATGGAGAAAACCATCATTATTGGCCAGTTAATCCGGTAAAAATCTCGGTCTACCATTAGAGGCGAAACCATGGCTGTTAAACCAAGTACCAGACCAATATTGGCAATATTCGAGCCTATCACATTACCTAAAGATATATCTGAAAAACCATCAATAGCTGCTTGCAGACTTACCAGAAGTTCTGGAGCCGAGGTAGCAAAAGACACCACCGTAAGACCAATAACCATCCTGGAAATATTCAGTTTAAGAGAAAGAGCTACAGAAGACCTCACCAGAAACTCACCTCCAATAACAAGCAACACAAAGCCAACGAGTAGATAAACAATGCTCATAAAAAAATTTTTGACGAAGATAGAAGAAATGCCTTAAAAAGCAGTGAGAATAAAAACAACTACTTTTATAGTTTGATAACTATTTTTTTCGTTATATTTGAAAACATTTTAATTTAAAGCACGTTTTTCATGGAAAAACTTACCAATAAAGAAGAGGAGATCATGAGAGTTCTCTGGGATCTCGAGAAAGCTTTTGTCAAAGAGGTTTTACCGGAATTAAAAGACCAAAAACTGCATTACAATACCGTTTCTACCATAATAAGGAACCTGGAAGAGAAAGGCTATGTATCACATAAGGCATTTGGCAAAACACATCAATATTTCCCGGTGGTAAGCAAAGAGAAATACAGAAAGCAGTTTATGAATATGGCCACAAAACGATTTTTTGATAATTCTTTTAAAAATGTGGTTTCTTACTTTGCCAAAGAAGAGAAAATCAGTGCTGATGAACTTAGGGAGATCCTTGATATTATTGAAAACGGGAAAAAGTAATGGAAAGTTTATTGATATACCTGCTTAAGGCCTCTGCCCTACTTGGAATATTTTATCTGAGCTATTTATTGCTGTTGAAAAGAGAAACCACATTTCAACTTAACAGAAAGTATTTACTTGCCGGACTTATTACCTCAGCGATTCTGCCGATCATATATTTTACCAGAATGGTATATATCGAAAAAGGCCCTGATACATTTACACATATTTCAAATGCTCAGGAATTTTCACAG
>CBDTXN010000219.1:0-4177 GCA_965364455.1 uncultured Flavobacteriaceae bacterium | reverse complement strand
GATTACTGGGCGAAAGTTGAGGTAAAAAGAGATACTATGCCTTTTCAGTTTGATTTTAAAAATACTGAAGCACCTACCAAATCACTTGATCTTGTTATGAAAATGATGGATTCTGTCGTCGCGCAGAAATTTGTCAATGATCAAAAAATATATGTTGGCGGATTATCTATGGGAGGTATGGGTACTTATGAAATTATCTATAAGAAACCTGAAATGTTCGCTGCTGCTTTCGCCATTTGCGGTGGAGCTAATCCTGAGATCGCCGAGGATTATCCAGAGGGGTTCAATATCTGGATCTTTCATGGAGAAGAAGACGATGTAGTGCCTCCCCGATTATCTAAAGAAATGGCCAGGGTAATTAATCATACCGGTGGGAACGCTAAATTATCACTTTATCCAAATGACAACCATAACAGCTGGGATTCGGCTTTTTCAGAGCCTTATTTGCTGGATTGGTTATTCAACAACTCGAAAAATCAATAATATGAAGCTAAAAAAGACATTGGGATTATTTCTGCTATTTATAGGTGGAATTAGTTATGCCCAAACTAAAAGTAATATTCCGGAAGTAGAGGAGTTGCTTTCAAAAATGACCCTTGAAGAAAAGATTGGTCAATTAAACCTTTTAACTCCCGGAGGAGGGGTCGCTACCGGATCGGTGGTGAGTGAGGACGTTGAAGCGAAGATAAAGGCAGGAAACGTAGGAGGTGTATTTGGGGTTTCGAGTCCTGAAAAAGTAAGACAGGCTCAGGAAATTGCTGTTAAATCTTCCAGATTGGGAATTCCGCTTCTTATAGGTTCAGATATTATTCATGGATATAAAACTACTTATCCTATTCCGCTAGGGCTTTCTTCCAGCTGGGATATGGAATTGATTAAGCAGGGAGCCCAAATGGCCGCAAAAGAAGCTACCGCAGATGGGATCAACTGGAATTTTTCTCCAATGGTGGATATTGCTCGTGATCCTCGATGGGGTCGTATCGCCGAAGGAGCTGGTGAAGACCCATACCTGGGATCTCAGATTGCTAAGGTGATGGTAGAAGGCTACCAGGGAGATGATCTTACCCAGCCGAATACTATGATGGCAACAGTTAAACATATGGCCTTATATGGAGCGCCTGAGGCTGGTAGAGATTATAATTCGGTTGATATGAGCCGACTTAAGATGTTCAATGAATATCTGCCTCCTTACCAGGCCGCAGTAGATGCCGGAGTGGGAAGTGTGATGACCTCATTTAATGATATCGATGGTGTTCCGGCTTCAGGTAATAAATGGTTACTTACAGATCTTTTGAGAGAAAGATGGGGATTCGGCGGATTTGTGGTTTCTGATTATACCTCGGTAAACGAAATGATAGCCCACGGTTTGGGAGATCTGCAGGCCGTTTCAGCAATGGCCATTAATGCCGGTTTAGATATGGATATGGTTGGAGAAGGTTTTCTAACCACCTTGAAGAAATCTGTAGAAGAAGGAAAGGTTTCAGAAGAGCAGATCACTAAGGCAGCGAGAAGAATTCTTGAAGCTAAGCATAAATTAGGTCTTTTGGAGGATCCTTATCTATATTCAGATGAAAGCAGACCTGAAAAAGACATTCTCACTGAAGAGAACAGAAGTCTGGCCAGGAAAGCCGCTACGAGATCTTTTGTTCTGCTTAAAAAGCACAATAACACACTGCCTTTGGCTAAGGATGCTAAGATCGCACTCGTTGGGCCGTTGGCAAATAATAAGAATAATATGTTGGGAACCTGGGCACCAACCGGAAACCCACAGTTATCTATTCCAATTCTCGAAGGTCTTAAAAATGTAGCTCCAGATGCCAATATTAGTTACGCGAAAGGAGCGAATATTTCTGATGACACGACATTTGCCAAAAAGGTAAATGTATTCGGACAAAGAATTCAGGTCGCAGAGGAGTCTCCTGAAACCCTACTAAAGGAGGCTCTCGATCTGTCTAAAAATTCAGATGTGATCGTCGCCGTGGTTGGTGAAGCGACCGAAATGAGTGGTGAGGCAGCCAGCCGTACAGACATTACAATACCAGATAGCCAGAAGAAACTGATTAACAAACTCGCTGAAACGGGAAAACCTATGGTTTTGGTTTTAATGAGTGGTAGACCACTGGATATTTCTGAAGAAATGGCACTTCCTGTAAGTATACTTCAAATCTGGCATCCAGGAGTGGAAGCTGGTAATGCGGTAGCCGATGTGCTATTTGGAGATTATAATCCATCTGGTAAACTTACCAATAGCTGGCCAAGAAGTGTAGGCCAGGTGCCAATTCATTACCGAATGAAAACTACCGGAAGACCGGGACCAGAATCTGGAGATTTCCAGAAATTCAAGTCTAATTACCTGGACTCTCCTAATTCACCTTTATTGCCATTCGGTTACGGTTTAAGTTACACCACTTTTGAATATACCGATGTTAAAACCAGTTCAGCAGAGCTTGGTGCAAATGGTTCGATTGAGGTGAGTGCGACAGTTACCAATACCGGAGATCATGACGGGGAAGAGGTTGTACAGCTTTATATTCACGATAAGGTGAGAAGCGTAACACCTCCTGGAAAAGAACTTAAAGGTTTTAAAAAGATTTCGCTTAAAAAAGGGGAATCACAAACAGTGACTTTTACAGTTACCCCTGAAGATTTGAAATTCTACAATTCACAAATAGAATATGTATTCGAACCGGGAGAATTTGAATTTTTTATTGCAGGAAGTTCAGATTCCGATTTCCAGGGTTCTTTCACATTGAAAAAGTAATAATCTATTGCTTTAGTTTTTTAGCCCCGGTAGTTTTTAAGTAACACCGGGGCTTTTTTATAGCTTCTCTAGTTTGATGCCAGAAAGAATAGAATTACCACTCTGAGATCTGAATTTGATTGCAACTGTACCTCCAGTATATATTTCATAAATAAGTTCAACAGCCTGTAGAATTCCATAATCCCTGGCTATGTTCAGGTTCTGTTCTACAGGAGTTCCATTAATTAGGATATCAAAACTTCGAATTTCATCAGAAGCTTCTTTTCTATCAGATCCAAGATTGTAAATATTCTCTTTGGAAGCACCACGGTTGGGTTCCGCCATTAGGAGGGAAATGCGATATTTGCCTTCCGGAACATTGAAATTGTATGAATCAAGGCCTTCTCTCATAGTCTGGTAAAGTGGCTCTTTGGTTGTATTTTTAATATTTGAAGCCGTTCCCTGGAATTTGCTGCTGTTCTGCTGAAAAACTTTTCCGCCTACATATCCAAAATTGTTGTTTTGAAACGACTGATCACTGATCCAGATCTCTCCAGTCTCTTCATCTACAAAATCGCTATGGGCTCCCACATTAATCGAAATAGGTTGTTCAGCGATATTTTCGATTAAATTATTTCGGTATTTAATACTTAGGTTTCGAATGTGTTTAGCCTCACCCGAAACAGCTTTTACTGAATGCTCTCCCTCATCAAGATCAAGCTCAAATTCGGCGATATTATCTTTAACAGGAGAAGTCATTTTCGTAGTATCATCAATGATAATTTCTACTTTTTCAGAATTAGAAAAAACCTTTAGTAGAACTTTTTGGTCCTGATCTATGATCCTGGTTTCAAAATTCTTTCCTGCGATATACACAAAATCATCTTTACTCAATCTTGCTTTATAGTAATAATAGACATCCTTTGGTTCGCGATTGAAATTCACCAGGCCTTTCTGGTTGATAAAGGGCCTGCTATCCTGTCTGCCTCCTGAACCAAAATCGGCAAAATTCCAGGCCGCCATTCCCAGCATATAATCCCTTTCCATCACCTGGTTGAGGTAGCTTACGTGACTTTTTAACTGGTATGCCTCACTGAAATCCCAGGGTTTTGGATCATTTGTCTGGATTCGGGAATCACTTCCAGGACCGTATTCTGAGATCAATAATGGCCTGTCAGGATATTTCTGATGCTGCTCGTCTAGGAATTTTCCAAGGTTCTCCAGGCCGGGGGTGTACCAGCCATCATCCTCGTTGAACCAGTCGCCGTCGCTCATCACGAGGTACACCTCTTCAGGCGCATGCTTGTGCCGAGGGTACTCGATGTGCGGCGCTACCAGCGACACCCCGACGATCTCGTCGTCACGCTGCTCGGCGCCATCTGCACCGGCTAGCATCGCATTGGCGTGTCCGCTGAGAAAGGGCTCACCGTGCTGCTC
>CBDTXN010000218.1:0-4206 GCA_965364455.1 uncultured Flavobacteriaceae bacterium | reverse complement strand
AATGAGCCCTTATTAACTCAATCAGGAAACTATTAAATGCTCCCCCACCTGTAACAAGCACCTGAGATTCTGAATCATTATCGAGGCATAAGGCGATCTGAACAGCCACATGTTCGGCAAAAGTTCTTAAAATATCCTGAACTTCTAATTCATATTTAGATAATAAAGGGATCACATCAGAATTAACCCATTCTATCCCAAGAGATCTTGGAGGTTTTTTCTTATAGAATTTTAAAGAATTCAGTTCCTTAAGTAAAGCCTTGTTTACTTCTCCAGATCTTGCAAATTTTCCGTCTTCATCAAATTCATGTCCCAATTCCCGCATAAAGTGATTAAAAACCGTGTTTACAGGGCAAATATCATATGCAATTCTGCCTTTATTTGTTTCTTGAGATATATTGGCAAAACCACCCAGGTTCATACAATATTTATAATGACTAAAAAGAAGCCTGTCTCCAATAGGTACTAAAGGAGCTCCCTGTCCTCCAAGCTCTACATCCTGCACTCTAAAATCACATACTACGGGAATGTTTAATGATTTTGCCAGTTTGGGTAGGTTGCCTATCTGCAGGGTAATACCCTTTTTTGGCCTATGTTTTACAGTATGACCATGACTACAAACCGCATCTAGAAGATCTATATCATTTTTCTTAATAAAATCGAGAATAACGCCAGATAAATAATCGGTATATTCATTATCCAGCTTATTAAGTTCTAGTGCTTCGAGGTTGATCCCATCAGTCAAAAGAGTACGCCATTCAGCCGTATACGGGTAAGTCTCAGAAGCGATAATGGAAAAATCAACCTCCTTTTCAAAATCTATTTCAGCAAAAACAAGATCTACTCCATCAAGAGAGGTTCCAGACATTACTCCGACAACTCTATATTCAGTTTTTCCCATATTCGTAAAAATACTTAATATCAATTGAAAAATAGGTATCAAAAAGCTATCTTTGCCACCCAAAAATTAGTTTTTTATAAATTTCTTTTCAGATGGATTTTAAACTTACAGAAGAACATATAATGATACGTGATGCCGCCCGTGATTTCGCAAAAACGGAATTACTACCGGGTGTTATCGAAAGAGACGAGAAGCAGGAATTTCCGAAGGAGCTTATCAAAAAGATGGGTGATCTTGGATTTTTAGGAATGATGGCCTCACCAGAATATGGCGGTGGCGGTATGGATACCATTTCCTATATCCTGGCTATGGAGGAATTATCGAAGATCGATGCATCTGCCTCTGTTATGGTCTCTGTAAACAATTCCCTGGTATGTTGGGGTCTTGACACTTTTGGAAACGAAGAGCAAAAGAAGAAATATCTTTCAAAACTTACTACCGGAGAAAAACTGGGAGCTTTCTGTCTTTCTGAACTGGAAGCTGGAAGTGACGCAACTTCTCAAAGAACAACGGCTATAGACAAAGGTGACCACTATATTCTTAACGGAACAAAAAACTGGATTACCAATGGTAGCTCAGCCGATTATTATTTAGTGATCGCACAAACCGATAAGGAAAAGAAGCATAAAGGAATCAATGCCTTTATCGTTGAAAAAGACTGGGAAGGTTTTGAGATCGGTCCGAAAGAGCAAAAACTTGGAATTAGAGGAAGTGATACGCATTCATTGAATTTTAATGATGTAAAAGTTCCAAAAGAAAATAGAATTGGTGAAGACGGATTCGGATTTAAGTTCGCCATGAAGACCTTATCCGGGGGAAGAATTGGAATTGCTGCACAGGCACTGGGAATTGCTTCAGGCGCTTATGAACTGGCTAAAGATTATTCTAAACAACGTAAGGCTTTTGGTACCGAAATATGTAATCACCAGGCGATCGCATTCAAATTAGCCGATATGCATACTCAAATTGAGGCTGCACGTCACCTGGTAATGAAAGCTGCCTGGGATAAAGACCAGGGTAATAACTATGACCTTACCGGGGCCATGGCCAAGCTTCATGCTTCAAAAACTGCAATGGATGTTACTGTAGAAGCAGTACAGGTTCACGGTGGTAATGGATACGTAAAAGAATATCACGTAGAAAGGTTAATGAGAGATGCTAAGATCACTCAGATCTACGAAGGAACTTCTGAGATCCAGAAGATCGTTATTTCAAGAAGCATTCTTAAAGATTAATCTTTTCGAACTTATTATAAAGTAAAAGAGCAGCCAAATGGCTGCTCTTTTTTATTTAAGATTATTTAATTTACTTTCTCTTAGAGGAAATTACATTTTTAGTAATAACCTCATGGTCTGTAACCATTCTTAAGATATATACCTGATTAGCTTTCATCGCAAAATCAATACTTAATTCTTTAGTATCCCCTTTGGTTACTTTCTTATCATGATAAGTCCTAAGCAGTCTACCACTTAAGTCATAAACCTGAATTTCTACTTTCTTCGAGGTATAGTCGAAATCATATTGAATTGTTAGCCTCTCATTGAAAGGTACTGGCGAAGCTTTAAAGCTACCGGAAACGGCATTTTTATTTCTTCCATTACCTTTGCCTGGTTTGGTATCTTCAGTGGTGGCCTCACATCCTTCAGAAGGTTCTGAAGTTGCTTTAGATCCGCCAAGGGTACAACCTGCATTATTCAACTCATCAAGATAACTACCTGCATTTCCGGCATTATCAAAATTCTCATTCACATAAGCTATTAACTCATTCGTAGATAGAATCTCATAATTAACATCGCCATGGCAAGTATTTAAAAGAGCAGCTACAGATTGCCTACCTAAATTGTAGATTCCGCCTCCTCCTTTGTTCAGAACTTCAAGTAAGGTCATACCAGAAAGTTCTGATGGTGCATCTACAAATACTTCTCCATAGAGGGTACATGTAGAATAGCATTCCCATCTATCTGTATGATTTTTCCAGTAACCTAAAGTACATCCTTCGAATTCTTCACAAATTGGTTCCTCCAGGGTTACTTCTGTCCTACCTGAATCACATTCATTATCACTCAATCCAAAGATCACATAATCTCCAGGTGGAAGATTTACAAATCCACCAACTGGTTGTTTCACTCCGTCATAATAATCAACCCCTCCGCTACTTACAGTATAGTTAAAGAATTCTGTATCTAGCTCTGTTGCATCGCCAATCCTGACAGAGATACTACCAAATCCAGTTTCACAATCTGGCTGAACAACCTCCGCTATCAATGGGAATTCCGTAGCTGGTGGAATCATAATATTTACATCAAATGCATCAGATTCACATCCATCAAGAGAATATTTCACTTTGAAATCATACGAACCAGGACTTAACGGCACTGGTCCAGTATATAAGAAGTAATCTGAGAAATTTGTCTCTCCACTTGCTTTAAAGCTATAGTAAAATTCTCTAGGAGGATCGTAACTTAAAGCTACTGATCCCTGAGCATCCTGAATACAGGTAGCCTGTGTTGTTTGAACGGTCGGAATTTCTATCTCGTCTGGATCAGTCAATACAATTTCATCGATCGCTAGAGCACATCCATTAGAATCTGAAACAACAGTTCCGTATATCCCTGGTCCCAAATTATCTAAAACCAAGATTCCATCATCGTCGAAATCACCTAAATCAGAAAAATAAGGAGGTGTTCCTCCACTAGCAGTAAATGTAATCATACCATCACTAAATCCTGGACAGGAAATATCCTGAACCTGAACCTGAACATCAAGGATTTCTGGCTCTCCTACCTGAATATCGTTCAGGTTATAGATACAACCATTGGCATCAGTGATCGTTACAGAATACATTCCTGCTTCAAGCCCTGTAACATCCTGGGTGGTCTCTCCATTACTCCATAAATAGGTATAATCTGGTGTACCACCACTCACACTAATATCGATCGCCCCATCAGTGAAACCATTACAGCTTACATCGGTAATATCATCTACTTCTGCTTCAAGGGTTGAAGGATCTTCTATTTCTATATTATCGATGGTATCGGTACAACCATTAGCATCAGTCACCGTTACGGAATAAAGCCCTGCGGCTACCCCGGTCAAATCCTGTGTTGTTGCTCCATTACTCCATAAATAGGTGTAATCTGGTGTACCACCACTCACACTAATATCAATAGCTCCATCTAATTCTCCGTTACAGGTTGCATTAGTAATATCATCTACTTCAGCCATCAGTTCATCAGGCTCGGTGATCTCGATATTATCTATCGTATCAGTACAGCCATTGGCATCGGTTACTGTCACCGAATAGA
>CBDTXN010000217.1:0-4262 GCA_965364455.1 uncultured Flavobacteriaceae bacterium | reverse complement strand
GCCAGGGAATAACTGGTACCGCTGAATTTTATCTCATTGATGATCGTTGGAATAATCGAAACCACCAGTAAAATAATGAGCCAGGGCTCAAATGCCACCACCCCGGCTAGTAATGAAATGATCACGATCACGTCTTCTCCCTGGGTTAGAATATTCGACATCAAACCAACTCTTCCGGTAGTTTGCTGCCTGGCTCTTTCCAGTTTATCATAGAATTCTGAATCTTCCAGCTGGTCCAGGTTCAGTTCTGAGGTCTTTTTTATGATCTTGACCGAGGTGTCTATGGAATATTGATCTCCTAAAAGAGCATCGCTTAAACTAATTCCACGGCTTAAAAGATCTGAAACGATCGCCAGTCCAAATTCTGCTGCCACCAGTACCCAAAGCCGGTCAAGATCCTTTGTTTCCGCAGCGATCTGTACCACTACCTCATCAATGATAAGTTTTCCCAGCCAAAGCATAACCACGGGTAGAATGGCATTCAGGATCCTGCCCAGAACATTGGTATAAAAAAGCAGGGGATTTACCTTCCTGATCTCCTTAAAAAAGCGGGGAACGAACTTCAGGGAAGCAAAGCTTTCTTTAATGTTAATATTATTGGTTTCGAACGATTTCTTAGGTCTGGGCAAATTATTCTGTTTTAATATTCATGCAATTTAAGGCTTAAGCCAAAATTGTCCTTTCCCTGAGTCGGTTAATTCACCTTTAAATTTCAGCATAAAAAAATGGCACCCTTAAGGTGCCATCTTCCCTTCAAATAATTAAACAAAACTATTGCGATTGATTACTTAAGTCATCATTGAGTCTATAAATATAAGCCCAGGAATCATCTACGGCATCCCTGAATTTAGCCCTCATTTTGGTCATTTTGTCCTTACCATGCTTTTTTTCATACACATCCCATGGCCCATCCCAATCAGCATCCATACCTCCAAAGTTCTTGTAAGGCATGCTTATCATATAATCTGCTCCATCAGGGCTCCCGCCTACAAAATCATACCAATATCCTAAAGGTTCCCCCTTGGCCTCACGGTAAGTTGAAGACACTTCCTTGACTAATTCAGTAAAATCACTGGAATTGTTGGTTCTAAAGAAAGTTACCCAAACCACTTTATTTCCAGTAGTAGGAGCTTTACTAAGCTCGGGCATAGTGGTAGCCATATTGCTTTGCATACTTTCTACATACGGAAAAACATCTGTACGAAAGATATTGCGACAGGCATTATCTGCACTTGTTGGATCTTCGTCCAGTTCTGCCCATTTATCCATCATAAAGGTGACTGCAACTACCCCATAATCTCCCTGCATCCGGTTCCAGACATTCCAGGTATCTGTACCGCTGTTTTCCAGGTAACAGTCTTTCCACTTTTTCATTCCCTCCTGAAATTTATCTCCCTGGTTCATCTTGACCTTCAATTCATACATCTGAAGGATGCGGGATTCCTGTTCCTGTCCTATCCCTAAGAATGGGATAAGCATTAAGATTAGAATAATTCTTTTCATTTTTTGGTTTTTAGTAGTTAATAGATCATTAATTTACTGAAAACCAAATTACTACACCACTTAAAATGATAAAGACATTGGAAAATTGACAAGATGCTTACTATGTTAA
Source organism: uncultured Flavobacteriaceae bacterium (assembly GCA_965364455.1). Taxonomy (GTDB): domain Bacteria; phylum Bacteroidota; class Bacteroidia; order Flavobacteriales; family Flavobacteriaceae; genus Christiangramia. The sequence goes on along the minus strand of CBDTXN010000217.1, from coordinate 2,650 downwards.
TCATATTCCGCATACAGAAGATTTCTAGTAAGAAAAAACTTTCAAATTATGAGCTAAGCATAAAAGAAGGTTAATTAAAGTTGAAGCAGGGATAAATGACAATACAAGGACTAATCCTTTTTCATATAAAAATTGAAACCCTAAAATACTCTATTTCAAAAAACTAAATACGATATATCTTATTTAGTTTTTTCTTTTACAAATAGCTCAGCCACCACTTATGGCGATTTCTCATCTTATATTCCATATATTTTTTCGACGGAAAATAAAGGAGGATCACAATTAAAATCCAGACTATATAAACAACAATCAAGGGATACCCATAACCCAGAAACTGGCCGGAAAAAATTGAATTTTTTCCAATGATCATCAATTCCCAATCTCCGCCGGTAATTATTAATCCCAATAAAGCGGCCAGATGAATTACAAAAACATGCAAGAGGTAGAAAAAGAAAGGCACTCTACCGAAGACCAGGAAAAATGAAGTGACTTTGTTTTTTATACTTTCAGTGAGATAAAGAAAAATTAAAGCAGGCCCCAGGGTTATTAATAGAAATAATAGTGACGGAGGATATTTGGTCACATTAAATATAGACAGGACCGAAAACACTTCGGTATCCTGTTTCAACCAGGGTGAAGGATTTCCGTAAAGATTAGGAAGCCTTAATAAAAAAAACAGGGCGATACTTCCCACTCCCAGAATAAACAGCCATTTACCCCTTCTAATCTCACTGAATCCAAAACTATACAAAGTACCAAACACATAACCCAAAGCCATAACTCCAACCCAGGGAATAATGGGATACATTATGCGAATAAAATGATCTTCTGTGGTAATAGATCCACCCTGATGAAGAATATACCAGATCACGGCCAGGGGATCCTGACCCTGAGCGGTAAAATTATCCAGTAGATTATGGCCAAAGACCATTAAAAATCCAATCGCCAGGATCAGTTTTTTAGGTAAAAGTATAAGCAAGGCCAAAATTACCATACTTATTCCAATGGCCCAGATCACCTGTAAATTAATAAAACCGAAGGAAGGATCGAACCACCATAACAAACTCATGATCACAATTTCTACAAAGACCAACCAAAGTCCTCTGGACATTAAAAAGTTGAATAATTCTTTTTTAGTCTTTTTTTGACCATACAGGAAAGCAGAAGTACCGGCCAGGAACACAAAAGTTGGTGCGCAAAAATGAGTAATAAAACGGGTGAAGAATAATTCCGGGGTTGTAGTATCTAAATTTGTAGGATAATTACCGGCCAGAGCATTGATATGAAAATAAACCCGAACATGGTCCAGGGCCATTATTACCATGACCACACCTCTTAGCAGATCTATGGATTCAATTCTTTTCGTAGGGAGTCTTTCCATTTACTCACAAATTACTCTAATTCAATGAATTAATTCATTTTTTTGATCAATAGAAATATTATCATTCATGAATTGCCATGGATGATCTTCTATTATTCCCAGATTATGGAAAGTTCCAATCAATTAATTCATCGCTCGTCAAGATTTCTAAAAAAAAATACAACATTACCTTATTTGATCACACCCCCTAAAACTCACATTATAAACTGAAAATCACTAACTTAGTAATGTTTATTAACAAACCAACCTAATAATTACGACTATGTATTATTTTAAAAAACTACCAATTCTCTTCACATTGGTCGCTGCTTTATTTATTGCGTCCTGTAAAGATTCGGAAAAGAAAAACGAGGAAGCTGAAGCAGAAACCTCAGCAGAATTACCCGTTAACACCGACTCTGATGAGGCTCTACAGGCTTTTGAGCAGGGTTTGGAATACTTTGATGAGGGTAATTCAAGAAAAGCACGTGCTAAGTTCGACGAAGCACTTGAACACGATCCAGATTTTGTATCGGCACAAATGTATAGAAGCTTTACTGCCAATTCAGCCAAAGACTGGGGTAGCAATCGCGATAAATTTATGGGGATGCGAGATAAGGCCAATGCTGCAGAGAAAATGATGATAGACATGACCGAGGCCAACATGAAAGGTGATGTAGATAAAGAATTAGAAATCAGTAAAAAATTAGTTGAGCAATATCCGGAATCTGCCAGGGCGATGGATAATCTGGCCATTTATTATGAAAATAACGACCAGGAGGAAAAGGCAAGGCAACACTGGAAGAAAGCCCTTGAATTAAACCCTGATTTCGTACCAGCTATAGCAAATTTGGGTAGTTCATTTTTATTTGAATCGCCAAAAGACAAAGAGCAGGCTAAAAAATACTTCGAAATGCTTGTTGAAACAGCTCCTAACAGTCCACGATCACACATTTTGATGGGCGATTATTATCGCGACCAGGATAATTTGGACCAGGCATTGTCTAGTTATGAAAAAGCTGCCTCTCTTGATCCCGAAGATGAGATAGCGCTTGCGAAATCTGGACATGCGAATTCTATTCTTGGTAATTATGAAGAGGCCCGTAAAAATTTCAAAGATGCAAGAGAGGTAAGTGAATTTGGTACAAATCTTTCGGGAGAAGCAAATACTTATGTCTACGAAGGTAATTCAGAGGAGGCTTTGGCATTTCTGGAGGAGGGTACCAGGTCTTTTGATACACTGGATATTCCTGAAAGCAATAAAAATATCGCTAAATACCAGGCTGCTTA
>CBDTXN010000216.1:0-4368 GCA_965364455.1 uncultured Flavobacteriaceae bacterium | reverse complement strand
ACCCTCTTTATATTCTAAACGGTAAAAATTACAAAGCCAAAAAATTGAAAGGCAAGTATATTGCTTTAGATAGCGAACCAAAGATCATCCAAGGAGAAAAGGCTGTTTCCATCTATGGAGAGGATGCAAAAAACGGTGCGGTAATTATTCCTAAAGCTGAGATCATCAAAAATTTTGATAAAGTTATGGACGAAATCGGCGGAAGTGATCAATTTTCAGGAAGATATATAATGGTAGACGAATATGGAAAACCAAACTATGTAAGACTTCATTCATCTACTTCAGCCACAAGACATGAGCGGGTTTTTCTAAGAAAAGGTGAGTCAAAAGGGAGAGCCTTTGCACAAATGAGTGACTATCAATTAATGCATGGTAACGTACCTTCTAAAAGAATAAAGGGTGGAGGTATATATGAATTCAGGACGAAAAATGGAGATAGCTCTGGTCATAATGTAAGAATTCGAAAAATCAGCAATGATTCAAACAAAGTATATTTCCAGACACAGGATAGTGAACCCATATATATTGTTGATGATGAGGAGCAGACTAAAGCTTTTATCAAATTAATTGAACCCGAAAATATCGCACATATGACGGTTTTAAAAGGAGGCATGGCGATTAAAGAATATGGGAAAAAAGCAAAGAACGGAGTCATTATTATTGAAACTAAAGAATACGCTGGAGTAAGTGACGCTTCGATCTTCATGATAAAAAACACATTTACACCTGAGCAGATTGAAGCTTTGAAAATGGAAGTAAGTGACAAGACAGATTATAAACTAGATCTGACTGACATAAAGCGAAATGACCAGGGAATAATCACGAATATTGGAGTGAAATTTTACAATAATCAAAGCATGGTCAACTCCAATTATAGCAACGATAGTGGAGTTCCAAATATCAGCGTTGGACTACAACCTGGCGGAGGGTTAATGATCTCTGCTTCAGAATAAGAAAAAATTTGAATGCCATCACAAAAACCTGTCAGTATTAATACTGACAGGTTTTTTTATACTTTCTTTATCTTTGGGATAAACCAACCAAATTATGAAAAAGAAGTTCTTTAAATTTCTTTCCAAGCTAAATAAGAAGCTTTTACCTAGTTATTCTAAAAAGCGACTGGATCTTCAGAAAGCCAGTAAAGTTCAAATGGCCCTTATTGGCTGGAAACTTTGGGTAACAAAAAATTCGCTGGATTAGGAATATTTGATCAAAGAGGAAACATTATAATCTGAGATCCTTTCAGCACCTTTGAGGAATTCAAGTTCCACCAGGAAATTACACTGAACGATCTCTCCTCCGCACTTTTCAATAAGCTTACAGGTTGCAGCAGCAGTCCCACCTGTAGCCAAGACATCGTCATGCAGTAAAACCTTTTCACCTTTTTTTATAGCGTCTTCATGGATCTCCAGAGTATCACTCCCATATTCCAGGTCATAATTTTCAGAATGAGTTCGATGAGGCAATTTTCCAGGTTTTCTCACGGGAATAAAGCCTGCTTTCAGTTTTTGAGCTAAAAGCGTAGCAAAGAAAAATCCACGTGATTCTATACCTATCACTTTGTCAATATTAGTATGAGGTAAATTTTGCATAAGTAATTCCACAGCCATATTCATAGCTTCAGGATCCAGCAAAAGCGGCGTGATATCTTTATAACTAACTCCTTTCTTAGGAAAATCTGCTACGTCTCTTATATATGATTCTAATTTCATTTTTCGGTTTTAAACAGTTACGGCATGATTCAGATATTTTCTGAAAGGCAACATTTCTTTATAAATTTTGACCAGTTCATTCTGAAAATCATCTTCCATGATCTCCTTTTGAGTTAGTTCATGCGATACAGCAAAGCTTTTATTCCTCAAAAGGTCTATATGCTGATGATCCTGAGAATATCCTTTTGGAGAGGTTTTTAATTTCTCATCTTCCATGAGCCCTCCAAAGGTTTTCTGAAAAGATTTCTTATTAATAATCTTTTTTAATTCATCTCCATTATAATCTATCGCCGCCCTGATACTATCAAGAATTTCCTTTTTAGGCTTATAGATTCCACCGGCAACAAAACTTCCATTAATTCCTATATGAATATAGAAGTCTCCTTTTCCCTTTTCTTTATCAAGTCCAGCCCCAAAATGGTCTTTATAAACAGGTTTATTGGGATGAAAGAGCAGATTGTTATTTATACGGTTTATCGCTTGCTTTCCTGTAGTTGGAGAGTACTCGGGGTCTACCTGGGCTAATTTTATATCCATCTCATTCAACCAACCAATATACCAGTCGCGAACATCTTCATATTCCTTCCTATGCTCATCCATCCAGTCTTTATTATTATTCTTATTTAGGTCCCTTAGGAATTGAAATAACTTATTAAAGCTCATTTTTTCTTTTAAAGATATTAAACTGAATCGAAATCTATTCTATCATGGAATTTTATAACAAAGCCCACTTTATTCTCTCAATCATAAATATTTATTAATCAGTCATTTGAATCCATGTTAAGCCGAAAAGAGTTAATAATAGGTCAGGCTTTCCAGTATATTTAAATACTTAACCAATAATTCCAGCTATGATGAATTTTGAGAAATTAGGGGAAGATATCTATATCCCCATCGCAGAAGGAAAACCGCTTAAGGGCAAAAATGATATTAAATTCAACTACTATATATCCAGCCGGGTAAATGGAAAAATCATAGACCTGGATATCATCTCGAAAATATTTAATGGTGATAAGATCTATTCAAGAAAATCCTGTTACCGCGTAAAATTAGGTCATATAGAAAATTGCGTAAAAACGAATATCAAAGACCACATGAAAAAATTAGGTATCGCCCAAACCAGTATACCTGATTCGCTGAAGAATACCAAAATGAGAGGAAAAATGAATCAGAATATTATGAATAGAGTCTGATTCGTTAACTTTTCATTCTTTCGGATATAAACCCTGCCCCAATTGGCAGGGTTTTTTTTATGAAATTAACTCTATACACACGGCTTATTTACACATTTGGTAACCAGACCAGAACTTTTGCCAACGACTTTAGTTTTGAATCGAAATGTCAGGCACAGGTTGGATTACGTTATATATTCTAAATAACTGAATCACCTAATTATATTTTCAAACAGCCTCTATTTAGAGGCTGTTTTTTTTGAATGGATTACGTGATCGAGGCTTCAATTTTATAAAGCCTTTTTCTTTATCTTTAATATCCAACCGAGAAGAAATCACATGAGTAAGTGGACCGAGGAAATTGATGAGATAACTGAAGGATTTTTAAATTCATTCGGAATGCTTTCAGAAAAAGATTTAAACTGGAAACCACCTCCAGAAGAATGGAGTATTGCGGAAAACATCGATCATCTCATAACATTAAATGAAACTTATTTCCCTGCATTTAAAGATCTCAAATCCGGAAACTATAGCTTACCATTTATTGCCAGGTTTGGATTCGTAGTAAACTTCTTCGGAAGCTTTATTTTAAAATCGGTACAACCCAGTAACACCAAGAAAACTAAAACCTTCCCTATTTGGGAACCCAAAAAAAGCACTATAGGAAAAGACATTCTTCCACGATTTAAAGCACATCAAAACAGACTTAAAGAGGAGATTCAAAATATCGAAGAGAAGGTGCATGAGAACGCAGTAATATCATCCCCGGCCAACAAAAATATTGTCTATAAACTGGGAACCGCTTTTGATATATTAATAGCTCATGAAAAACGCCATTATGCTCAGGCCAAAAAAGTACTCGACCTTTTAGGATCGACAAAACAATAAAATTCTTCAAACTTTAAATCCAGCATCGCCATGAAATACCTCTTTACTTTTTTAATATTTTGCAGTCTTCAAATTACCGTTTTTTCCCAAACTCCTGAAGAAAACCTTGAGAATTTAGGCATACAGTTACCGGAAGTCTCTGCGCCTATTGCCAACTATGTAAAGTGGCGCAAAGTAGGAAACCTTCTTTTTCTAGCTGGTGACGGTAGTGAGGTAAAAGGAAAATTGGGAAATGACCTAAGCATCGAACAAGGCTATGAAGCTGCACGTAAAACCGGAATAGAAATAATTGCCACATTAAAAGCCGCCACCGGAGACCTAAGTAAAATCAAACAGTTCGTAAAAGTTCGCGGGATGGTAAATTCAACACCAGACTTCTATGATCAACCAAAGGTTATAAATGGATTTTCAGACTTAATGGTAGAGGTATTCGGAGAAAAAGGAAAACATGCACGTGCGGCAGTTGGACATTGTTCTTTACCTTCCAATATTGCCGTAGAGATCGAGGTAGTTGTGGAGTTGGAGGAATAAAAAAAGGCTTAAACCAGTTAAGCCTTTTCGATATTTTCAAAATAATGAAAAGATCTAAATCATTA
>CBDTXN010000215.1:0-4524 GCA_965364455.1 uncultured Flavobacteriaceae bacterium | reverse complement strand
TCTCTGTTTTTCAGGTTGCAAAATTAGCAAATAATTCCAACGCCTGAAAATAAGTTAAATAAGTCGGCAGATTATTGGTTATTAGATCTTAAACGTTCACTTTCTTCTGTAGTAATAGTACGTTTATTGTCGCTAAGCTTAAAGTTCCCGAATTTATAGGTTACCCCAAACCGGATCATGCGGGATTCCGGCATAGCGAAATAAGAATAATTCTGATTCAAATATTGAGACCTTAAAGGGATATTCATGGTATTGAATATGTCTTCAACATTTATGGTAGTAACTAACCTGGAATCCAGGAAGGTTTTTCTTATTCCGAAATTCAACCCGAATTGCGGCTCATCGAATTGATAAGAACCTACGATATAATCTGGAATATAAGTCGTGGTCACTTCACCTGAAAAAGTACCATCTTCAGAAAGCGTAAAGAAGTTCCCTGCGTAAATATAGGCGCCAAAAACATCATTGGTAACTATCTGACCTCCGCTTTCCAGGGCAGGAAAATCATTTTGCATGTAGAAGGATGAAGTAAAGATATTCAAAGACCACCAGTCGTTAATGTAATTGTAATAGCCTATATCAAAACTAAATTGCTGATAAAAATCCATATTCAGGCTGGAAGAACGTAAATTCTTGTTCTCGTTATCCTGGAAAGGAATTGTGGCGATCGCATTATTTGCCCTGTCCCAATACAAATCAAAGAACCATTTATTTTTATAACCATAACTGAATTTGATCATATTTGAGATGGCCGGAACAAGATTTGGGTTACCGTCCTGAAAGTTGTTTTCATTCAGGAAGTATCTGTAGGTGTTCAAATTTTCAAAACGCGGCCTGGAAATTCTTCGGCTATATTCTAAACCAAAGGAATGATTTTCAGATGAATTATAATTCAGATAGAAAGTAGGGAATAATTGAAAATAGTCCTGTGAATTTACTAGGCCTTCACTTTCAGAAATACCCTGAACGTCTGTGTATTCACCCCTAAGGCCTATTTTCATCGACCATTTTTCCCAGTCTTTAGACATGCTCGCATAAGCGGCATAAATATCTTCTTCGTAATCAAGATTATCTGACAGGTTTCCAGAAAATTGCCTTACTCCTGTATTGGTATCAAAATAATCCTGACCGCTTTCAGTCCTTAAACCCGAATATTTTAATCCGGTTTCAAAATCTGTTGACCCCAATGGAGTTGTGATATCGATCTGGCCGGTATAAATTTCACTATTTTGCCGGGCCAATGTGGCAAACGAATTATCTCTTATAAAACTTCCATCTGCTTCGAAATACTCAGTCATGATTACCTGGTCCTGATCATTATTATAATTGATATAATTCGCCACGGCAGATAAAGTACCGTTTTCTCCCAGACTTGTATTATAGGTAGCTGCCAGAAGTACATTATTGGTTTCACTGTTCAGGCGACTATCTGTTGTAAATAATGAATCAAGAGAATCTGTGCTATCATAGATATTGGTCAGGCCGTCAATATCATTTTCAGCTTTTGGGGTGATCTGGATATTTGCACTTAAGCTTAGAGTGCTGACCTCGCTCAAAGTAAAATCAAGGATGGTATTAATACTATGGGAAACCCTTTCTGTATTTTTTTCGAAATCTGTTCTCCATCTGGAATCCACATCTCCGTTAGGCTCATAATATTCAAGAAAACTTTCATCTTTCTTGATAAGGTCCCTCTGACTGTAATTATAATTGGCATAAACGTTTAACCAGTCTGTTTTGTAATACTGACTTGTCCCAACATTATATTTAGGTAAAACGGCAATAGTATTTGAAGCATTAAGACTTCCTTTATACCCGATTGAAATATTCTTTGAAGTGGTTATATTCAATATCGCGCCACCTTCAGCATCATATCTCGCTGGGGGATTGGTAATCACTTCTACAGTTTTTATGTTCTCTGCAGAAAACCCTTCCAGTAACTGCTGTAATTCCTGAGAGGTCAGGTAAACCTTTCTATCATTTATATAAACTGTAGCCGGCCTGTTCTTTACCAGTAATTGCCCCTGACTTACCACTACTCCCGGAGTCCTTTTCAGAATTTCGAATGAGTTCCCTGTAGACAAGGTTGTATTTTCAACATCAAATACAAGGCGATCTATCTTCCGGGTAATTTTTGGTTTCCTGGCATTGACTACAACCTCATCAAGATTATCTGAAGCTTCCTCCAAAACAACATTGTAAACTTGTGTATTGCCTTCAACCTTTATTCTTTGAAGATTATCTGCATAACCTACGAATGAAACTTTTAATACGTAGGTACTATCCTTTACATTATTGAGAATGAAAACACCATCCTCTTCGGTGACACCTCCTTTGTAAACACTAGTAGAATCTTCAGCGTTTAACAGGATAACGTTAGCATAAGCAACGGGTGAATTACTTTGATTCAGGACTTTTCCTCTTACTTCGCTCTGTGAATAAACTGCACAGGAAAATATAAGGAAAATAAGGGGGGCGAACTTTATTTTCAGCATAAATAGGTTAGCGTAATATTCAATAAAATATGGACAAATATAGAATTTATTGAATACTTCGGAGACTAAATGCCATAAGAGTATTAATAATTCCGTTTTTTACAGAATAAGGTTAATTCTTACAATTATTAAAGAAGTCTCTTATACCTAATTAATAATAGAATCATAAAGAGCCTGCTGAATCTGGGTTCTGGTATTTAACTTGTAAAGACGCCTGTTTTCACGGGTTGGCAAAACCCTGTTAGACAGGAAAATATACAAAAGACCTTCCTGTGGATCCATCCAAACCATTGTACCGGTAAAGCCGGTATGCCCAAAACTATCTGAGCTGGCGTCTTTGGCTGTATTGCTATCTTCCCCCTGATATTCGAGGTAAGGTTTATCGAAGGCCAGGCCCCGGTGATTGTCATTTTCCGGGAACTGGGTTTTGGTAAATTCCTTTAAAGTAGATTCTTCAATATATCTTTCACCCCCGTACGTTCCCATATTCAGATACATCTGCAATAATTTGGCAAGATCATTGGCATTTGCAAAAAGTCCCGCATTTGCTGAAACACCACCCATCATGATAGCTCCCTCATCATGAACATTGCCGTGTATCTCTTCATTTCTGAAATTAAAATCGCTTTCTGTAGGAACAATTCTTTCCAGGGGAAACTTTTCTGAAGGATTATAAGTAACCGTCGTTGCACCCAGCCTGTCATAAAAATTATGATCTATATAGTCTACAAAATTTTCATCTGTAATTCTTTCCACAATTTCCGGAAGCAGATAAAATACCAGTCCGGAATATTTATATTTCGCTTCTTCCTCTAAAGGAGATTTTTTGATGGCCTTATAGATTTTCTTTTGGTAATTTCTGTGCAGCCAGAGTTCATCGCTTACTTTAACAGGAAACCTATCGGTAGAATCCTTTTTAAAAGTAAACCACTTAAAACTTCCATTATCACGCAAAGTATTTTTCCAATAAGGGATCCAGGGCTTAAAACGGGCCTGGTGAGCCAAGATCTGCCTGAAAGGAATCTCTTCTTTATTTGAGTTTTTGAAATAGGACAGGTATTCTTCAATTCCTGCTTCCAGGTCGAATTTACCTTCATCATACAACTTCATTAAAGCTGGTAAGGCGGTAGAAATTTTACTAACCGAAGCCAGGTCATAAAGGTCTGATTTCCCAACCTGAATCGTATCGCTGTATTTATGTAAACCATAAGCCTTATGAAAAACCACTTTCTGATCTTTAGCAACCAGAACTACTCCGCCGGGGGTAGCCTTTGCATTTATAGCCTCATGCATTAAAGAATCGATCGCAGTTCCCATTTTAATTGAATCCATTCCTACATCCTCGGGATTGGTATATTTAAAACGGAGTCCGCCTGCCAGGTCTATCCCGTCACCAGCTTTAAATTTTTCACCTACAGTCACCGGCAATTTTCCCGACGCTCCTACTCCACCAAATATTAGCTGGGCGCTAAGTTCCTGGGAAAACTCAGAATCCTGGTAAGCCTCAATTAGAACTGTCGATTTTTCAATATTTTCAAGCTTGTCAATTACATAAGGGTTTTTGAATAAACTAATGATGGTGTTTTCACGTTCAGAAATATTGGAAAGAAATTTTTGAACCTCGTCTGAAAGTTCAATTTTATTCCTTGATCTAATACTGAAGTCATGCAATCCAACTATTACAAGGTTGTAATCTCCCAAATTTTTCCTGAGTTTTTCGATATCTGAAACTTTGGCTTCCCGGTCCAGTTGAAAGTCATCAACCTTAGTATATAACTTTAGCGTATTCTGAAATTTGGTGGTCTTAGAAGCTCCAATAGAAACCGATGCGATCTTCAAAGTGTCCAGACGCTTGAGAGGCAATAAAGATCTTTCATTTTTCAGCAAGGTGAGCGATGCTTCCACTAATTTCCTATTCAGCAATTTGGCTGCAGGATTATTCAGGTCTTTTTCAATATTTTTTACCGGAAGTGGCTCATATTTATCCAATCCCACCCATTGTTTTACGGCAAGGATCTTACGGCAACGG